>JAVHQG010000088.1:0-5193 GCA_036171035.1 Bacteroidales bacterium | reverse complement strand
ATTGATTATTAAAATATATAATGACTGTCTGGCTTCGTTTAAGTGTTATCTTTTATTTTATTTCATTTCAAGCCTTTTCGCAAGAATATTGCTTAATCCATGGATCAATTACCGATAAGCAAAATAAACCCGTTGACTTCGCAAATATTTCAATTTTAAATACAACCCTAGGTACCTCAACTGACAAAAATGGCTATTATGAACTTAAAGTATCCGGCTATGACTCAATAACATTGGTGTTTTCCTGTGTAGGATATAGTCCTATCCAAAAAAAGCTTATTCTATCTAAAAATCAGCAGATTGAAGTAAATCAAAAACTCGATATCCACATTAAATTTCTCGATGCTGTTAATATTGAAGATCAACGAGAAAAGTCTCCCGGATTGCAACGCCTTGACCCCAAACATGCAAATATCCTTTCTGGATTTTCCGGTAATGTTGAAGCAATCATTAAAACCCTTCCGGGTGTCTCATCAAATAATGAATTGAGCTCTCAATACTCTGTTAGAGGTGGTAATTTTGATGAAAACCTTGTCTATGTAAATGATATTGAAGTCTATCGCCCATTTCTTGTTAGGTCGGGCCAGCAAGAAGGATTGAGCTTCATTAATTCTGATATGGTATCATCAATCCTCTTTTCTGCTGGTGGATTTGATGCAAAATATGGCGATAAAATGTCTTCCGTCCTTGACATACAATATAAAAAACCAAGATCGTACGAAACTACTGTTACAATGAGCTTACTGGGTGCTTCAGCTCATTTTGAGGGAATTTCTGCCGATAAACGTTTTACGCACATTTCAGGAATCAGATATCAAACTTCGCAGTATGTGCTTAAATCTCTTGATGTTAAAGGCGATTATAAACCTACATTTCTCGACTTTCAAACATTTATGACATATGATCTGTCTGATAAGCTGGAATTAAACCTTCTTGGGAATATTGCACAAAATAAATATCTGTTTGCACCTCAAAATCGGGAAACCACATTTGGGACAATTAATGAAGCACTTAAACTGAAAATTTATTTTGATGGTCAGGAAGTTGATAAATATCTTACTTATTCCGCGGCTATTTCCGCTATTTACAAACCAAGGGAAAAAATTAATCTGAAGTTTATTGCCTCAACTTATCAAACTGATGAATCCGAAACTTTTGACATTCAGGGTCAATATTATTTGAATGAACTCGATAAACAACTAGGTTCCTCAACCCTCGGCGATAGCTTGATGAATATTGGTGTCGGAACTTTTTTAAACCATGCTAGAAATTACTTGAACATTAATGTATTCAATTTAAGCCATTTAGGCATTGTGGCGAAGCAAAATAATAAAATATTATGGGGCATTAGTGCACAACACGAAATCTTTAAAAACAAGATTAACGAATGGGAAATGCTCGATTCTGCCGGATATTCAGTTCCTTATACTGATAGTATTATTTCTCTCTCTTTAGTCGATTCTGCTGAAATATATTTGCAAACCAACCGATTTACTTCTTTCATTCAAAACACTCATACGTTCACACTTGATAGCTCGATTGCTCATTTAACTTTTGGTTTAAGAGCTAACTATTGGGATTTTAATAATCAGTTAGTTATGAGCCCAAGATTTGCTCTTGACTTTAAGCCAAATTGGACTCATTCTATGTTGTTCCGATTTGCTACAGGTTATTATTATCAGCCACCTTTTTATAAGGAAATAAGGGATTTATCGGGTAATATTAATCAGGATATTCAAGCCCAGCAATCCATCCATTTTGTATTAGGTGTTGATTATCAGTTCAAATCATGGGGTCGTCCATTTAAACTGGTAACAGAGATTTATTATAAATATCTTAACTATTTGATCCCTTATAATGTTGATAATGTGCGAATAAGATATCTTGGAGAGAACATGGCGCACGGCTTTGCTACCGGTATTGATACCAAAGTGTTTGGCGAATTTGTTCGGGGTATTGATTCTTGGGCAAGTTTATCTGTAATGGAATCTAAAGAAGATATTGATAATGACGAACATGGATACATTCCAAGACCTGCTGACCAACGTGTAAATTTCGGATTGTTTTTCCAGGATTATTTACCTAAAAATCCATCTTATAGGGTCACCTTAAGTTTGTTATATGGCTCTGGCTTACCTTTTGGTCCACCTAATGCGGAGCGCTGGGAAGCCTACCACCGAATGCCATCTTATAGAAGAGTAGATATCGGATTTTCAAAAATCCTGAAAAATGAGGATGTTGAGCTATCTACAGCAAACCCATTGCATTTTTTTAAAAGCTTAATCATTACTGCTGAAGTATTTAACCTGCTTGATATCAACAATACAGTATCTTATTTATGGGTTGAGGATATTCGCGGGCGACAATATGCAGTGCCTAATTATCTTACCTCAAGAAGGTTAAATATTAAATTAATGGCAAAGTTCTGATTGATTAGAACATCCACAACATTTTTTATTCTTTCGCTTTATTATTTTATAAATAGCAAATATGGTGTAAATAACTGCCAGTGAGACAATTGCTAATGCGATTATTGTTTGTGTCATATTAATAATATTCTATATCCTACCTGATAAATTATAAATGATGCCAGCCATGCAAAAGCTGTTGTATAAAAAACTGTAAAAAAAGCCCACTTCCATTTATCGGATTCTTTTCTGATAGAGGCAATTACAGCAATACATGGGAAATATATCAAAATAAAAACCATAAAATTAATTGCTACCAGTGACGTAAATACTTTTTGTCCTGATTTTTCGCCTGTAAGATATTTTTCGTTCTGTAGCTTGTATATTAATCCTTTAGCATGTTCATCTGTGTTGTCTCCTTCTTGATAAATAATAGACATTGAGCTGACTACTATTTCTTTACCAACAATTCCTGTGAACAAGCTAATTCCCATTTTCCAATCAAACCCTAATGGAGATAAAACTGGTTCCAAAAAAGCACCTAATCTGCCCAAATAAGATTGACGAATTTGATCAGCATTTATACCACTTTTAAGCTGCTCAATATCTGATTTTAAATTAGTTATTCCTAATGTATTGCGATGATCATTAATTTGTATCGCTTTTTGTTTTCCGGAAATAGCTGCTTGATACTTTTGAGATGATTCTGAATTTCTTGGATAATATCCTAAAGCCCAGATAATTATTGATGAAATCATTATCACTCCTCCCATTTTTCTTAAATATTGCGAGGCTTTATTCCACATATGCTTAACTGTTGATCGGAAGGTTGGCAATCTGTATGGTGGAAGTTCCATTACAAAGGGTGCTTCAATTTTTCTGAACAAAGTTTTTTTGAAAATCAAGGCAAAAAAGACAGCTAAAATAATGCCGAGAATATAGATTGAAAATAACATTATGGCAGCCTTCGATGGAAAAAATGCACTGATAATCAATACATAAACTGGTAGTCGGGCACTACACGACATAAATGGTGTAATCAGCATCGTAAGTAGCCTATCGCCTCTGTTTTCTATCGTTCGGGTTGACATAATTGCCGGCACAGCACACCCAAATCCCATAATCATTGGAATAAATGACTTACCATGCAGCCCAATTTTGTGCATGAGTTTATCCATAATAAAAGCTACTCGTGCCATATACCCTGTATCCTCTAAAAATGAGATAAATAGAAAAAGAATTAATATATTTGGTAAAAAAACAATTACCCCTCCAACTCCTCCAATAATCCCATCTATAATTAGATTTTTCAAATCACCGGTTGGAATCATCGATTCAGCAATTTTAGCCAGTAATTTAACTCCATTTTCAATCCATTCTTTAGGGTAGGCTCCAAGTGTAAATGTTGTATAAAACATCAATCCCAAAAAAATCATAAAAACAGGAAATCCAAAAAATTTGTTTGTTGTAAAGTTGTCGATGATATCTGATATGTTTCGTCTTTCAGTGTCAGTTTTTTCAACGTATGTTTCTTTTAATGCACCTGAAATAAATCCATACCTTGCATCAGCGATTATCGTTTCACTACTGTCTTTATATATGCCTTCTATGTTAGCTATCTCTTTATAAACTATCTCTTTAATGTTAGTATTGCTGATTGTTCCTGTAATATTATTTATTGCTTCCTGATCTCGTTCTAAAAGCTTTATTGCAAGAAATCTTGAAGAAATATTGTCAGTTAGGGATTTGTTTTTTTTGATATTTTGCTGAATTATCGAAATTGATTTTTCAACATTAAACCCATAGTTGATATGTATGTGGCGCACAATGGTTTCTTGATCTTCATATACTTCAATCACCTTATTAAAAAGGTCAGTGATACCAGTACCTTTTGCAGCAATCGTTGGAACAAAGGGAATACCAAGCAAATGCCCTATTTCTTTGAAATTAAACTTGATATTATTTTTAATTAAGTCATCGTACATGTTTAAGGCAGCTATTACCTTGATGTCCATATCAATAAGCTGAGTAGTGAGAAATAAATTTCTTTTTAGATTTGTAGCATCTAAAACATTTATCACAATGTCCGGCATATTTTCAATAATATGCTTCCTCACATACAGTTCTTCAGGAGAATATGCTGATATAGAATAAGTTCCCGGCAAATCAACCAAATGAATGGTGTAGCCGTTATGTTTAAATTTTGCAATTTTTGCCTCAACTGTAACTCCACTGTAGTTGCCAACATGCTCTGAAGATCCTGAAGCTTGGTTAAAAAGAGAAGTCTTTCCAGAATTTGGATTCCCAACTAGAGCGACATTGATGATTCTACTTTTTTCTTTGGCTGTATCTTTTAAAATATCCTCAAAGGTAGTCCCGTTATACTTCGGGGTTGTGTGGTTTAGTGCTTCTTTGGGAGTAATAACTTCTATAAGATCGGCTTCGCTTCTACGCAACGATACTTTATATCCCATAATAAGATATTCTACAGGATCCTTAAGTGGTGCATCTTTTATAACAATTACGGTCTGCCCTTTAACGAATCCCATTTCTGTGATTCGACGCCGAAAAGCACCTCTGCCTTTAACTTTAACAATAACTCCGCTTTCCTTGTTGTCTAGTTCCGATAATAGCATCAATCTATATTTTACACAAATTTAGAAAGATTCTAAATAACATCCAAGTAATTTAGATTAATTTTAGTGTATTAACGAATTAGTTTTTGTAAGGAAACTCAGTGTCAGATATGAAAATGTCAAGAATGAGGCTTTCACGGCAACCTGCC
>JAVHQG010000087.1:0-5216 GCA_036171035.1 Bacteroidales bacterium | reverse complement strand
GACTCATGTTTAAACCTTTTTAGATTTGCAGAGTCATAGTATCATTTAATTTTTTTTTATGAGATATTATTTTGTTTGTGTTTTTATGTTTATTCTTTCGATTACTCTTTCGGGACAAGAAAATAAAGGGCAAGTGCAGGACAAAGGAAAGGGAGATAATTCAGGGAAAGGAGATACCAATTGGAAAAATAGTAAAAATGGAGTTATTTATGGAAAGGTTGTGGATTCTCAATCGGCTACAGTTCTTGAATATGCTAACATTGTCGTTTTTAAAACGAAAGATTCAAGTATAGTTAGTGGTGGAATTACGGACAGTAAAGGTAATTTCAGAATCGATAAATTGCCTTTTGGTAGTTTCTATTTGAAAATACAGTTTATTGGTTATTCTTCGCAATTAATTGAAGGGATTAAACTAAATCCAAAGTCTCCGGAATATAATGCAGGGACAGTTAAATTTAGCCCGGCAACTACGAATCTTGGAGAAGTAACCATTTCGTCAGAAAAAAAAATGGTTGAATACCACCTCGATAAAAAAGTAGTAAATGTAGAAAAAAACATTGCAGCAACTGGTGGTACTGCGGTGGATGTTTTAAAAGATGTTCCATCCATTACTGTGGACGTTGATGGGAACATTAGCTTACGTGGAAATAGTAATTTTACTATATTAATTGATGGTCGTCCAGCACCAGTTACCGGTTCTACAAAAACAGCTATTCTTGAACAAATTTCGGCAAGTTCTATTGAAACGATTGAAATTATTACGAACCCATCTGCTCGTTATCAAGCAGAAGGAATGACGGGTATTCTGAATATTAAACTCAAGAAAAAAATGAGCAAAGGATTTAATGGAATAGCCTCTATTGGAGGTGGACTTGCTCAGCAAATATCTGGAACAGAAAAATATAATGGTTCAATAAATCTGAATTATAATTTTGGGAAAGCAAATTTTTTCTTCAGTTATGATGGAGGATCACGTAATAGTATTACATCTGGGTTATCTGATAGAACAAACACTTTTAATGATGTTACAACAAATTACAAGCAACTCAATACAGGCTGGCGCAATGGCACAAACCAAGGAGTGAAATTAGGTGCTGATTTTTTTATCAATCCATCAAATTCTATTACGACATCGGCTTCGTATAATATGCGGAATCACGGTCATGGAAATATCGCTAAAGTAAAGGTTTATGATAGTAGTGATATTTACAATTCCTATTTTACAGAAACTCAAGATGAAAGTAATAAAGGAAATTCACAAGATTATGCTTTGTTTTACAAGAAAAATTTCGAAAAGAAAGACCATACGCTTACCTCCGATATTAGCTTTTCAAATTCTACAGGCAATGAAGATGGCAGCTTTTTAAGCAAATACTATAAAACGGATACATTAACGATTGATACCTTATATATTCCTACAAATGATCAGACAACCTCTGCTAATATGAATAGAAATTTTTCTGCACAAATTGATTATGTTTATCCAATTGATTCAACGCAACGATTTGAAACAGGGTACAGATATGCAAATTCGCTGAATGACGAGAATTATATTTATAATATTTACAATAATGATAGTTCTATTTGGCAGAACGATTCTCGTTATAGCAATCATTTCGTTTATACATCGCAGGTTCATGCGGCTTATTTGATTTATTCTAAAGTCTTTAATAGATTAACTTTTCAAATAGGAGTGAGGGCGGAGCAAACTATTATAAAAGCTGATCAGCAAACAACAAATATTGTTTTCGATAGCACTTATTTTGGATTTTTCCCAAGTGCTCATTTAACTTATAAATTAAATAATGATAATGATCTACAAATCAGCTATAGTCGCAGAATTAACAGACCAAATATGCATGATGTAAATCCGTTTGTTGAAAAAATGAGTAGCTTACAATATCGGATGGGTAATCCTTATTTAAAACCTGAATATGTAAATTCTTATGAATTGGGATATACAAAAATATTTATGAAGAGAAATACGATTAATGGATCTATTTTTTATAAGCAGGTAGATGATGTGATAAATCGTTACAGTTACCTTGATACAAATGGTGTTACAATGACTGTCAATGGCAATTTTAATAATAGTATTTCTTATGGTTTGGAAGCAACTTTAGACATGGCTTTTTTAAAGATTTTTAAAGTAAATATGAATGCTAGTTATTTCAACAGTATTGTTAACGGGGACACTGTGAAAAATGAGAATTTTAGTTGGATGTCTAGAATGACATTATCCGCAAGAGTATGGAAGAATCTGGATATACAATTATCGGGCAATTATCGAGGACCAATGTTGATGCCACAAGGGCAGTCAAAACCAGGCTGGGGAGCTGATATAGCAATTAGAAAAGATATTCTTGCCGAAAGAGCGTCAATTAGTTTCCGCATGAGCGATATTTTTAATACACAGAAATGGGATATGGAAATGTCCGGTACTGGCTTTTATTTTCATCATATCCGTAAACGAGAAACACGTGCTGCATATTTGACTTTTTCTTATAAAATCAATGGTGGCATAAAAGGCAAATTCAAAAAGAAAATGGATAATGGCGGTGGAGACGACAGGGAAATGGAATAGATTCAGCATTTTCCCTTTTTCGTTATGTATTATTTTTCATAATGTGAAATTTTGCATAACATATACGCTATAAATTTATTTGTCTAAATTTGCACTTGCATAAAATTATAAATAAATACAATCATCATGAATATTCAGAAAATGAAAAATCAGCACAAACTGTTGAAAGAATGGACTTATACGCTTGCCCCTATAGATAAAGGATACAACAACAGAACGCTATATATTAATCTTTCTGATAATACCATAAAGGAAAAACCTGTAAGCGAAGAAATGAAAGCAAAGTTCACAGGGGGAAAGGGGTTTGGACTAAAACTTCTTTGGGATGCAACGAAGCCGACAACGAAATGGAACGATCCTGAAAATGAAATTATCATAAATACAGGTCCTATTTGTGGCGTTGTGCAATATTCCGGCACAGGGAAATCGTTGGTTGTTTCAATTTCTCCACAAACAGATATTGTTATAGATAGCAATGTGGGTGGTTATTTTGGTCCATTTTTAAAGTTTTCCGGATTTGATTCATTAGAGTTACAAGGGAAAGCGAAAGCAGAAATAATTGTTTTTATTGATGGGGAAACGGGCAAAATTGAAATATTTGAGGCCCCTGCTGAACCAATAGACAGTCATTTGCTTGCAGAAACCTTAACAGATATGTTTGCAAAAGATGAAAAAGATAAAGTAAATGTATCTGTTGTTTCCGCTGGTATTGCAGCAGATCATTCCTTGATTGGGATGTTGAATTTCAGCTTTTACGATTTAAAACGTAAAGCTGTGCGTCTTAAACAAGCTGGTCGCGGTGGAATTGGAACTGTTTTTCGTGATAAAAAAATAAAAGCTTTGGTTTGTAGAATTCCCGGAGTAAAAGGAAATCTGAACAATGTGGCAGAGTTGAAACCCATTCAGGAACGAGGTCAGCGATTCAATAAAGAAATGCGCGACTTTGATGCCGTTCAATGTGAGATGAGAAGCAAAGGCACAGCACACCTCACAAATGTGATGAGTGCGTACGATCTTTTCCCTGTTCAAAATTTTAAATTTGGTAATCACAAAGATGCTTATAAGGTACATTCTGATGTTTATAAAACCTATTTTTCTCAGAACATGCCTGATGGATGCTGGATTGGATGCAATATGATGTGTGCTAAAGGTGTCGATAATTTTAAATTGAAAACCGGTCCTTATAAAGGCTCAACAGTGTTAGTGGAAGGTCCTGAATACGAGACCGCTGCATCATTAGGTGCATGCCCTGGAATCTTTAACCCGGAATGGACAATCGAAGCAAATTTCTATTGCGACACTTATGGCATTTGCACAATCACATGGGGAACAATATTGGGTTTTATAATGGAATGCTATGAAAATGGGATATTGAACAAAGAACGTACCGGTGGACTTGATTTGCACTTTGGGTCGGAAGCTGATGCACACGAATTGTTGCATCAGTTGGCTCGTGGAGAAGGATTTGGCATGATTGCAGGACAGGGCGTGCGGAAAATGAAAGCAATATTTGCTGAAAAAGGATGGGGCGATCCTCAGTTTATGCAAGACATAGGAATGGAAAACAAAGGACTTGAATATTCCATGTATATTTCCAAGGAATCGCTGGCACAGCAAGGCGGATACGCTATGACAAATAAAGGACCACAGCATGATGAAGCATGGTTGATTTTTATGGATATGGTAAATAATCAAATTCCTACTTTTGAAAATAAAGCTGAAGCACTACATTATTTCCCAATATTTCGTACATGGTTTGGACTGCAAGGTTTATGCAAGCTCCCATGGAATGATGTAGAACCCGAAGGAAATAAATTAACCGATGAGCCGGCAAAAGTTCCTGAACATGTTGATAATTATGTTACAATTTTTAATGCTGTAACTGGTCAGAACCTTGATAAATACGGACTTTTTGCACAGTCAGAAAGAGTATATAATTTTCAACGAATATTTAATATCAGAAGAGGTTATGGTTTGCGGAAACATGATGCACAGCCATATCGTGCAGCCGGACCTGTAACAATCGAAGAATACGAATCACGTCAGGAAAGGTACGATAAGCAATTGAAAGAAAAGGCAGGCATTGATCCAACAGGAATGAACTCGAAAGACAAAGTTGCAGCTCTTCGCAAATTTAGAGAAAATCAGTATGAGCAGCTTCTTGACGCTGTTTATAAAAGAAGAGGATGGACGAGCAATGGTGTGCCAAAAATTGAACATCTGAAAAAATTAGGAATGGATTTACCTGAAGTTATTGAGGTGATTGCACCATTACAATAGATGAGATTATTAAAAATAAATTTTGTAGAAACTTAATATTATTTAATATGTCGTTAAAAAAACAATATTTAAAAACAAAGAATGTATGTAAAGTAACATTTACACTTCATGAAGTGGCCGTAGGCACTGCAACAACTGTCTGTTTAGTGGGCGATTTTAATGAATGGAATTATTGTGCAACCCCAATGAAGAAGGCAAAAAATGGCTCTTATGCCGTAACTTTAGAATTGGCTTCCGGAAAGGCATACCAATTTCGCTATTTATTAGATGGCTCTCATTGGGAGAACGATTGGGAAGCAGATACATATGCACCTACAGCTTTTGGTGATTCAGAAAATTCTATTGTTGTTGT
>JAVHQG010000086.1:0-5225 GCA_036171035.1 Bacteroidales bacterium | reverse complement strand
AATTACTTAATAAACCCGAATTAATAAACCGAAGTTATTTTTTTAGTGTTACTTAATTCATTATCAAAAGAAAGAGGAAAAGTAATCCTCTAAAAATCATCAAACTTTTTCTTGTTCAAACTGATAAAGCAAAGTTGATAAATACCTCTCTCCCGTATCAGGTAAAATAACAATTATTTTCTTACCTTTATTTTCAGGACGTTTAGCTATTTGAAGTGCAGCAAAAACTGCAGCTCCTGAAGAAATACCTACAACTAATCCCTCTGTTTTTGCTAATTGTTGTCCAATTAAAAAAGCTTCTTCATTTTTAACTTGAAATATTTCATCAATGATAGCTTTATTTAGCACATCAGGAATAAAGCCAGCACCAATACCTTGTATTTTATGTGGACCAGGTTTACCGCCAGAAAGTACAGGAGAGTCCGTTGGCTCTACTGCTACAATTTTTATGTTTGAGTTTCTTTGTTTCAGTATTTCACCAACACCAGTTATCGTTCCCCCAGTGCCGACTCCGGAAATAAAAATATCAACTTTTCCATCTGTATCATTCCATATTTCTTCCGCAGTAGTCGTTCTATGGATTGCAGGATTAGCCGGATTTTTAAATTGTTGAGGGACAAAAGAATTTGGATATTTTTCATTTAGTTCACCAGCAACCCTTATAGCTCCATTCATTCCTTCAGCACCTGGCGTTAGCACAATTTCAGCACCAAGTGCTTTCAATAAACTCCTTCGTTCGACACTCATTGTTTCAGGCATTGTTAAAATCAACTTGTAGTTTTTAGCTGCTGCAACTAACGCAAGGGCAATTCCGGTATTTCCACTAGTTGGCTCAATGATTATTGTGTCCTTTTTGATTAAACCTTTTTTTTCGGCATCTTCAACCATAGCAAATCCAATTCTGTCTTTGATACTGCCACCCGGATTAAAATATTCTAGTTTACCAATGATAGTAGCATTCAGATTATTTGCTTTGTTAAAATTTGAAAATTCGAGTAATGGCGTATTTCCAATTAAGTCTGTCAGGCTTTTTGCAATCTTTGTCATATGAGTATAGTTTTGGTTAATTAATGATACAAAAGTAACTGAATAAATACGGTTTGGAATACCATAAGTATGGTATATTAAGTACCTAAAAATAGGTATGCGGAAGGGCTTTTGTTATGTGAAAATTGTGTTAAATATAATATTCTATTGAATCGACAATGCCGTTATGAACGGCATACATAATCAATTCAGATACATTGTGTATTTGTAGTTTGCAAAAAATATTTTTTTTATGTGTATTAATTGTATGATAGCTTGCATGAATTTTTTTAGCAATTTCTTTGGTTGTAAATCCTTTGGAAATTTGATTGATAATTTCGATTTCCTTATGTGTTAAATGTACTTTATTATCTTTTTGATATCCACTATTATTTTTGTCGAGCAAAATATTAATAATATATTCACAAAAGTATTTTTCATTTTTAAGACATGAATCTATTGCTTTGATAAACTCATCCGGCATACAGTCTTTCATAATATAGCCGGCAAGATGAAATTTCAAAATTTTCCTGATCAGGTCTTTATTTTCGCAGGCAGAAATAATCAGAATTTTGTCTGAATTAATTTCAGAAAGATGATTGGGATTAAAAGTCAAAAATGATTCAAAATCTAAAACAAGAATGTCATATTTTTTATCAGCAGGGATTTGTAATAAATCACTGTATTCATTTGCACAATCAAGTCGGTCAAATGAAAAATTAGTTAACAGAATCTGTTTTAATCCTTCATAAAATATAGGTTGAAATCCGGCAATCAGAATTTTTTTCATTAATGATACAATATATCACGAATTTTAATATTAGATAACTTAAGAAAGTATGTTCTTTACGGGATATTCAAATTGCCATTAAATTGCAAACGATTCAAATATTTGGCTTGCTGTTCACCGAACGGAACTACTTTGTCTCCTTTCATTTTATAGGTGCATCTTTCACCTACTATTTTAGAAAACAAAATTTCATATTCAGTTTTATCCTGTTGATCAAATAAAATTATTTTTGCAAGGATTGAACTCAATTTTGGGGATTCAAGGTTTGCATGACATATAGGACAAAAAAAGTCAATTTGTTCACCTTCAATTAAATCAAATGCAGCATGTTTTTGAAAAGAGTAATTACCAACTTCTGGGTTCAAATTTATTAGACCTACTGCACCTGATTTTGTAATTACTGAAAAACATATGTTTTTATCAATATTCAGGAAACCCCTGCAATGTGGGCAAATATAATCATTTTTCATCTGTTAATAATTTTGTTTTTAAACGTCAAATAAATCTCTATGTTTAATATTTTGTTCACAAATTATATTGTCTTTATTTGTGTTCACGACTGTTTTTAGCAATTAATAGGTGTTTTTGTATTCGTAAACATGGTCGTATCATACCTTAAATTTTGTAATAGGAATAAACAAATGTAATTATTTTAGAAAATAAAATAAAAAATATCGTTACTTTGTAGCTAAAAAAGGCGAATAATATACAGGAAATAGCCATGAATTAAAATTCTAATGCTGCTTGTAAAAGGATAAATTTTTCAAAAATGAGTTACGAGACACTAACACCGAAAAGAAAAGCACTTGCAATTAATCTTGATCCTAATGTTTATGGGACTATAGCTGAAATTGGGGGAGGACAGGAAGTTGCCGGATATTTTTTTCATGCAGGAGGCGCATCAGGGACAATAGCCAAATCTATTTCTGCATATGATAAAAACTTTAGTGATCATCTTTACAATAAAAACAAACCCGGGAAATATGTTTGTAACGAAAGGCTTATTAAAATGCTCAATAAAGAATATGAGGAACTAACAGGGTTGTTATCGGCTACTATAAGCGACAAAGTTCATTTTTTTACATTTGCAAATACAGTCTCAACATTAAATTTCAAGAAGGACAATGAGAGTCATGGATGGTTGGGTATGAAATTCCAATTGAGACATAATGGAGAATCCAATGAAGTGATTATTCATGTACATCTTCTGGAGAATGACGGATTATTACAACAAAATACACTTGGAATATTGGGTGTAAATCTTATCTATGCGTGTTTTTATTTATGGGAAAACCCAAATATTTTTCTTCGTTCATTAATTGATAATCTCTCCGTTGATAGGATTGAAATCAATATGGTAAGTATGCAAGGACCCGACCTTTCTCATATAGATAATCGGTTATTAGCGGTACAACTTGTGAAAAATGGGATGACCAATGTAACCATGTTTGATAAAAAGGGGCATGTGATGCAGCCATCGGATAGACTTTACAGAAAAGATGTATTGGTTGTCCGCAGTAGTTTCAGACCTATTACCTGTGTTGGTTTCGATATGATTAAAACCGGGCTTGCCTGTTATAGAAAAGAAACACATCTAACAAAAAAAAATACAGTTTTGCTATGTGAAATCACAACAAATAATTTGCTTGGAGAAGGTGAGTTTGATGAAAAAGATTATCTTGATAGGGTTGATTTACTCAATGCCATGGGGCAAGATGTAATGATTACGAATTTCAAAGAATTCTATTTATTGTCACATTATTTTTCTAATTTAAAAATCAATAATCTTCGGCTAATTGTGAGTGCATGGGTTTTAAACAGAATTATGACAGAAGCAAATTACACTCATTTAAAAGGTGGAATTCTTGAGGCTTTAGGTTTTTTATTTCATAATAAGTTAAAGTTGTTTGTTTATCCTGCTTTGAATGATATAAATGGTGGAATCATGACTGCAAAGGATATTCCTGTGAGTGATGATGTGAAATTATTATTTCAATATTTATTGGAATCAGGGAAAATTATTTCAGTTCATACAATCAAAACTGAAAATCTTTGGATTTACCCACATATTGTGCGAAACAAAATTCAACATTGTGAATTAGGTTGGGAAAAACTTGTGCTGCCGAATGTGGCAGATTTTATTAAGGAAAAAAAATTATTTGGTTATGTTTAGAATAAGTAGAAAGTTCATAAAGTTTATAAAGTAGAAAGTTCATAAAGTATAAAGTTGTCGTAAAAAAAGTACAAAATAAAATGTTATATCCACTAAAATTCAAGCCCATTTATAAAGAAAAAATCTGGGGTGGGAAAAAAATCAGAAAGATATTAAAAAAAGACTTTGGGGATTTGCCTAATTGTGGCGAAAGCTGGGAAATTTCAGCAATTCAGGACAACCTATCAGTTGTTAGCAATGGGTTTCTTGAGGGAAACAATATTGAGGAGCTAATTGAAGTTTATATGGGCGATCTGGTGGGAGAAAAAGTGTTTGAAAAATATGGAATAGAATTTCCATTATTATTAAAATTTATTGATGCAACAGATGTACTTTCTGTGCAAGTTCACCCAAATGATGATATAGCAATGGAACGTCATAATGCCTATGGTAAAACAGAAATGTGGTATATAGTGCAAGCCGATACGGATGCTGAAATAATTGTTGGGTTTAATCAGCAAATAGGTAAAAAAATATATATAGATCATGTCGCACATGGAAATGTAGTATCTATACTGAATAAAGAAACGGCATACGGCAATGATGTGTTTTTTATTCCCGCAGGTAGAATTCATGCGATTGGAGCAGGAATATTGCTTGCTGAAATTCAACAAACATCAGATATCACTTACAGAATTTATGACTGGGACAGAGTAGATAGTGAAGGAAAGTTGAGAGATCTTCACACAGAACTTGCTGTTGATGCTATTGATTATAATCTTTACGATGAATACAAAACTCCCTATACGACGAATCAAAATGCATCATCAAAAATTATTAGTTGTAGATATTTTAATACAAATATTCTCCAATTTGATAAGAAAATTGAAAAAGATTATTTTCATTTCGATTCATTTGTGATTTATATGTGCCTTGAGGGAAATTTTGATATTTATACAGGTGAAGATGAAACAGTTAATGTAAAAAAAGGAGAGACGGTGCTAATTCCCGCAATTTTAAATGAAATAATGTTGCACCCACACGAGAAATCTAAAGTATTGGAAATTTATATAGCATAGTTGAAAGAGTTGAAGCGTGAGCGTAGCCGATATTTTGACTATGTTGGGTAAGCAGCGACCAACGGCTTTTTTATTCTGTTATCTGATACTTGATATAAAAATACCTAATGGTTAACGAATAAAATGGGATCATCATATCAAAATATAAGAATTGATAAATGGCTTTGGGCTGTAAGAA
>JAVHQG010000085.1:0-5227 GCA_036171035.1 Bacteroidales bacterium | reverse complement strand
TTTTGATTTTAAAATGGGACTGCTCTTCCTCCGTCAGGATAAACTCCGCACTAAATATTATTTATTTTATTTCCCATTATTTGCTTTCATACACATAATAAATCAAAGTTCGGCTCATCCAATTATTTACGTTGAAATTTTTTACCCAATCGGGATAAGAGCTGTAGATTAATTTATATCTATCAGTATATCTTTTTAGCTGCTCGGGCTTTGTTGTTACCACAAGATGTTGAGGAGAATTCAGGCTATCAAAGCCACCAACTGAATCAAGTGCTACAATTTCTAATTTTTGCCTTTTATAGTATCGAACAAAGCGTTCCTTGCTGTATGGATTTGCATCGGTATAAACAAGCAATTTTGCATCATGTTTATTATAGACTGCCTTGTACAAACTAATATCACTATTGGCGGGAACAAACATCACAAAACATATGGCAGGAATATTAAAAATCCAAAATATCTTTGTGGATATTCTACATAATTTTGATTCCATAAAATCAGTATTCCAGTGCTCTTGAATGATTTCAATGAAAGAAATTATGAATACCGGAAAAAATCCAACCAGCGGAAATAGAAACCTGATTTCTTTATGTCCAATCAAAAAATGTAAAATCACAAAAGGCAGTACTGTCCATGTGAGCAGATGTTTGGGCTTAAAAACAAAAAATAAAATCACACTGCAAATAATCAGCAAGCCAATTGGAGGAATCGCTTTTAAAAATATCAGATAGAAGTAATACCACCAGGCTTGTACACCGTATTCTGCAGTCTTATTGTGTAAAATATTTTGCTCAAAATAATTCCAGATTGTTAGTGTCCATTTGCCATAGAACCAACTATCAATAAGCACTCCGACTAAAATAATCAGAATAATACCTGATAACATTATCAACAAATTTCTCAATTGTTCTTTTCTGATAAAAAACAACCATGCCATCATTCCAAAAATCAGCAAACCCGACTGATACCGAATAATAAAAGATAATCCCAATAAAACTCCAATAAAAAAATATTGAATTATTTTTATTTGTCGTTTCTCAATTAATAAAGCAAAAGCAATAAGAAACGTTGATCCGGACCAACTCTCGGAAGAAAACCGTACATTTATAAAGACAGAAAACCAAAGGAAGCACGACAAGAACAAAAACCATTTTTGTAATTGTATGTTTTTTATTTCTTGCCTGTAATTTTTAGTAAATAAGTAAACGGCTGTAAAAAATAAAGCTGCTGTAAAAACTCTAAATATAGTGGCAATAAAAAATGGATTTGATATTGAAAAAAGTGAAAGTATTTTATGAATCACAACAACCATTAGTGGCTGAATCGCAGGGCGCAACTGATACAAATATTCCCATGCCAACTGTAATGGTTTGTTGAATCCAAGTTTTAATCCGGCAAATTCGAGTATCTGAAAATGCTCATCATCGTGATAAAATCCTGTTGAAAAAATTGCAGCAATTAGAAGAACAGCAGCAAATGCAATAAAAATATATTTATTCTTTAAGAAAAATTTTTCTTGCAACATTATATCAATCAGAAAACATTAATTCTCATAAAAAACAGGTTTCACTTCTTTTTCGCTTTTTCCACTTTTCCCCTTCATTGAATTTGACGATCCGCCCAGCACCATTCCGGCATGTATCCCTACAGAAAAACCAACTTTGCCAAAACTGTAAATACTTCTGAAGCCACCAAATGCACAAACAAAAATATTTTTCTGAACAATAAAATATGCTTTGCCGCCTAGTTCCCCACTCATATAAATTGTTCTGTCCATTTCAGGTCTTCGCCTAGCATAATCAATACCTAAAGGATTAAAATACCCGGCAAAAATTATCTTTGAAAATCCATCCGGTTTATACTTAAAATTCACTCCCTCGGGAATCAACAAAGATATTACTGCCAAAACAATTTGTCCGGTTTTATTTGTGTCGTCAGGATTGATTGTTGATAACCAATATGGAGCCACCACTGTACCAGGATTTCCATGAACAGAAAACTCATCACTCCCTCTGTAATTTAAAGCAAATTTATAATTAAGGCTCAAATATTCATTGATTTTTGGTTCGAACGAAATGCCATATCCATTCACTGGTTTGCCACCATAAAATGTAATATCTGTAAACAGAGATATACACGATCCATCATCAAAAATATTTTCTTTATCATCGTTTAAATTAAACTTTTTTAAAGGATGACCTGCGGTTGAAGAAAAGCAAAAAATGCAAACCATAAAAAGTGCAATTATGATTTCTAAAAAGATTTTATTTGACTTCGCTGAAATTACTTTTGTCATTTTTGCAATTTATTTTGTATTTTCGTCCATTGTTGAGGCGTTATATTCTGTAAAGTTACAATATTTTTATGAATACAAAATTATTAAACATACTACTCATTGGGTCTGGTGGACGAGAACATGCACTGGCATGGAAACTGTCGCAAAGTAATCGTTTAAATAAACTTTTTATTGCTCCTGGAAATGCAGGCACAGCCCTGATTGGAATCAATGCAGATATTTCTTCTTCAAATTTTGAGGAACTAAAATTGTTTGTGCTTCAGAACAATATTAACATGGTTATTGTTGGTCCTGAAGATCCGCTTGTGAACGGTATCCACGATTTTTTTCTTGGAGATGAATCGTTAAAAAACATTTCTGTGATAGGTCCTGCAAAAAAAGGAGCACAACTTGAAGGCAGCAAAGATTTTGCTAAAATATTCATGGAAAAATATAATATTCCTACGGCAAAATATAAAAGTTTTACATACAAAACACTGAATGATGGATTTGTTTTTCTTGAAACCATGCAAGCACCTTATGTACTCAAAGCAGATGGTCTTGCCGCAGGGAAAGGCGTAATCATTGTCAATACGTTGGTCGAGGCAAAAATTGCTTTGCAAGAAATGCTTTCCGGAAAATTCGGTAGTGCCAGTAAGAAGGTTGTTATTGAAGAATTTCTTGATGGGATCGAACTTTCAGTTTTTGCATTAACCGATGGGAAAAATTATGTGATTCTACCTGAAGCAAAAGATTATAAACGCATTGGGAACAACAATACAGGTAATAACACAGGCGGCATGGGAGCAATTTCACCGGTTCCTTTTGCTGATGCGGCATTTATAAAAAAAGTTGAGGACACAATTGTGCGACCAACCATAAAAGGGCTGTTAAATGAAGAAATACATTATACAGGTTTTATATTTTTCGGTCTGATTAATATCAAAGGAAGTCCTGTTGTGATTGAATATAATGTAAGAATGGGCGATCCGGAAACGGAAGCAGTAATACCTCGTATTAAAAATGACCTTATTGATTTATTTGAAGCTGTAGCAAAACAAACGCTTGATAAAATTAAAATTGAGATTGATCCCAGAACAGTTGCAACGGTTGTTCTTGTGTCTGGTGGTTATCCTGATAATTATGAAAAAGGGAAACAAATTAGCGGTATGGAAAACACAGAAAATTGTATTGTTTTTCACTCCGGGTCAAAATATCAGGATGGTAAAATTATAACAAATGGTGGTCGTGTTTTATGCGTGAGTGCATATGGTGATACAATTCAAGAAGCCAGAGCAACAGCATATAATAATGTTGAACAAATTCATTTTGATGGCAAATATTCAAGAACAGACATTGGACAGGATTTGATTGCAAAAAGTTAAATCGAATATTGAGAATGTCGTATTGGTCATTGAGCAGAGTGCAGCACAGAGCCTGCCGAAGTGTCGAAATGCCGAATTAGTTAAAATTATAAATTGTACACCTCGACTTTGGTCAGTGTACAGAAATAATAAATAAAAAATGTCAGAAAATAAACCATCAATACCAAAAGGAACCAGAGATTTTTCACCTGTTGAAATGGTAAAAAGGAATTATATTTTTGATACTATTAAAAAAGTTTTTAAGTGCTATGGGTTTCTTCCTATTGAAACGCCAGCTATGGAAAATCTTTCAACTTTAATGGGGAAATATGGAGAAGAGGGCGATAAACTATTATTTAAAATTCTCAATTCAGGTGATTTTCTTTCTGCCGTAAATGATGAACAAATACAATCACGAGAAACAAATAAACTTGCTGCAAAGATTTGTGAAAAAGGTTTGCGCTACGATTTAACTGTGCCGTTTGCACGATATGTGGTGCAATATAAAAATGAAATTACATTCCCGTTTCGTCGTTATCAGATGCAGCCCGTGTGGCGTGCAGATCGTCCACAGAAAGGTCGTTATCGTGAATTCTATCAGTGCGATGTTGATGTGATTGGAAGTAATTCATTGTTAAATGAAGTGGAAATTATTCAAATTATTGATGATGTTTTTAGTGCAGAAAACCTGAATACAAAAGTTATTATAAAAATAAATAATAGAAAAATTTTAAGTGGCATTGCAGAAATAATAGGTGCCGGAGATAAAATTATTGATATAACAGTAGCCATTGATAAGCTAGATAAAATCGGTATAGATAAAGTTAATGAAGAGCTGCAACTGAAAGGAATATCTAATGAAGCAATTGAAAAATTGCAACCCATTATTAACTTGAAAGGTAGTTATGAGGAAAAAATTCATTCTCTGAAAGTTGCGTTAGGTGAGTCTGAAGCCGGGTTAAAAGGCATTGCTGAAACAGAAAAAATATTTGATTATATTAAACATTTGAATATACTATCTCCGGTTGAACTTGATATAACGCTTGCTCGCGGATTAAATTATTATACAGGTGCAATTATTGAAGTAAAATCTGTTGAGGCTGAAATAGGCAGCATTTGCGGTGGTGGAAGATACGATAATCTTACAGGAATTTTTGGGTTGAAAGATGTCTCAGGCGTAGGTGTTTCTTTTGGTGCTGACCGAATTTATGATGTGTTATCTCAACTCAACAGATACCCTGCTGACACTGCATCTACAACGAAATTACTTTTTGTAAATTTTGGAGAAAAAGAAGAAAAATATTGTTTGCCACTTATTGAAAAAATCCGTAAAGCAGGTATTAGTACAGAACTATATCCTGATCATGCAAAAATGAAAAAACAGTTTGATTATGCCAACAGTAAAGGAATTGCTTATGT
The DNA here is from genome assembly GCA_036171035.1 of Bacteroidales bacterium. Lineage (GTDB taxonomy): Bacteria > Bacteroidota > Bacteroidia > Bacteroidales > GWF2-35-48 > GWF2-35-48. The sequence goes on along the minus strand of JAVHQG010000085.1, from coordinate 169 downwards.
TGCAATTATTGGAGAATCTGAAATGATAGACCAGAATATTACTTTAAAAAATATGCTTACAGGGGAACAAAAACAATTAATAATTGATGAGTTACTTAAATATTTTTTGCATTAATTTTCAATTAAATTCTCACTCCGAAAACAAGCACATCGTCAGTTTGTTCGAAAC
>JAVHQG010000084.1:0-5283 GCA_036171035.1 Bacteroidales bacterium | reverse complement strand
CCTTGATTTTCAAAACTACGAAAGCCTCATTCTTGACATTTTCTTATCTAACACTTAGTTTTCTTACAAGAACTAAATAAATGATATTTAAAATAATATTCCTTTTAATAATATTTGCAATTACGCTCGTAATCGCTATGTATTCTACTTATGCGGAACGAAAAGTAGCTGCTTTTATGCAAGATCGTTTGGGACCTAATCGTGCAGGCGTTTTTGGGCTGTTACAACCACTTGCTGACGGCGTAAAAATGTTTATGAAAGAGGAAATTATTCCACTTTATGCCAATAAATCACTTTTTATTTTAGGCCCTTGTATTGCCATGACTACGGCTTGTCTCACAAGCGTGGTAATTCCATGGGGCGGCAATTTCCAAATTGGCAAACATATGTACTCACTTCAGGGTACAGATTTGAATATTGGTATTCTTTATGTGTTTGCCATGGTATCTATTGGCGTATATGGCGTAATGCTTGGCGGATGGGCTTCTAACAATAAATATGCCTTGTTGGGCTCCATTCGCGCATCGTCACAAATGATTAGTTACGAACTCGCTATGGGACTTTCAATAATTGCTCTGGTGCTGCATACAGGGTCATTAAGTTTAAAAGATATTGTGAATGTACAACAGGGCTGGCACTGGAATATTTTTTATCAACCTTTTGGCTTTCTGCTTTTTTTCATCTGCGCTTTTGCTGAATGCAACAGGGCTCCATTCGATTTGCCTGAATGTGAAACAGAGCTTATTGGTGGTTATCACACGGAATATAGCAGCATGAAACTTGGATTTTATTTATTTGCAGAATATATCAACATGTTTATTTCTTCTGCTGTGATTGCTACTCTTTTTTTAGGTGGATACCATATGCCTTTTGTTGATAATTTAAGTCTTTCACAAAATATGGCAACCTTACTGGGAACGGTTTTTCTTTTCACAAAAATAATTGCGCTAATTTTCTTTTTTATGTGGATTCGCTGGACACTTCCGCGATTTAGATATGATCAATTAATGCGTATTGGATGGAAAGTATTGCTGCCTCTTGCTTTGCTGAATATTTTTGTAACTGCCTTTTTTAAATTATTTTCTTAATGCAGAAGCTCACAAACAGATCGCACATTGTTTCAAATAAGAAAATGACTTTTCTTGAAAAAATCTATTTACCTGCTATTATACAAGGTCTTGGTATTACATTGAAGCATTTTTTTAGAAAAAAAACAACAATAAGTTATCCTGAAGTTAAAAAACAATTTAGTAAAATATATAGAGGTCGCCATGTGCTGAAAAGAGACGATCAGGGACGTGAACGCTGCACCGCATGTGGATTATGTGCTGTTGCTTGTCCTGCCGAAGCAATCACAATGGTTGCTGCTGAACGAAAAAAAGGTGACGAGCATTTATATCGTGAAGAAAAATATGCCGCTGTTTATGAAATCAATATGTTGCGCTGCATCTATTGTGGCGACTGCGAAGAAGCTTGTCCAAAAGAAGCTGTTTTTTTAACAGACCATATAGTTGAAAGTGATTATACCCGAAAAAGTTTTATCTACGACAAAAACTTTCTGGTTGAAGGCATTGAACCTGAAAAACAAATTGATGTTACTGAACGGCAGACACCACAGGTGATAGAATTTAAGAAAAATTTAATATTTGCTCACAATAAATAAAAAATAAAATTATGGACATCGTACTTAGTGGCATTCGCTCTACCGGAAATTTACACCTCGGAAATTACTTCGGCGCATTAAAGAATTTTGTAAAAATGCAATATGAAAATAAATGTTATTTTTTTATTGCAGACTATCATTCACTCACCACACATCCCACTCCAAAAGATTTGCACAATAGCGTGAAACAAGTGTTCGTGGAATATTTAGCTGCCGGTCTTGATCCCGAAGCTGCTACACTTTATCGCCAAAGCGATGTACCCGAAACAGCAGAATTATACTTGCTTTTAAATATGAATGCTTATTTGGGCGAACTGGAACGCTGCACTTCTTTCAAAGATAAAATCCGACAACAACAAGATAATATCAATGCCGGATTGCTTACTTATCCTGTCTTAATGGCTGCTGATATTCTTCTTCATAAATCACATAAAGTGCCTGTTGGAAAAGATCAGGAGCAACATCTTGAAATGACACGCACATTTGCCAATCGCTTTAACAGGATGTATAATGTGGAATATTTCCCTGAACCTGTTGCTTATAATTTTGGCGAAGATCTGGTTAAAATCCCGGGTTTGGATGGCTCCGGCAAAATGGGAAAATCTGAAGGTAATGGCATTTTCTTGGCCGACTCACCTGATGACATCAGAAAAAAAGTGATGCGTGCCGTTTCCGATAGTGGGCCAACACAGCAAAATCAGGAAATGGCTGAACCAATTAAAAATTTATTTGCTATCATGAAAGCCGTCTCAACCGCTGATACAGTACAGCATTTTCTCGATAAATACAATAAATGCGAGATTCGCTATGGCGATATGAAAAAACAACTTGCCGAAGATATTATTGCGTTTACAAGCCCCTTCAGAAAAAAAATAATTGACCTTTCAAAAGATGATGATTATCTCAAAAAAGTCGTCAACGAAGGTGCGGAAAAAGCTCGTGAAAGTGCCTCAAAAACAGTAAGAGAAGTTAGAGAAATTATTGGTTTTAAAAAATTCTAAATCGTATATTAATTGTATTAAGTAATAAGTAATAAGTAATCAGACTCTTAACAACTAATAACCGATTACAATATTTATCCTCATTTCGTTACAACCACTTTCTCTGATATGGTTTTATCTTTTGTAAATAATTTCACATAATAAATCCCATTAGAAAAATTAAATAATCCAATATTGTAACTCATTGCCGGATGGCTGTTATTATAAACACATTTTCCAAGAATATCATATATTTCAACTTTTATAATTCCCGTTTTATTTGCAGCAATAGTCAACGATCTAGATGCAGGATTCGGATAAATACTATAACTAAAATCAGACAAAATTGCGTCAATCCCTGTTGCCTGATCAATATTTATCTGGTCAAGATACATGTTATTTCCATAATCGCATATGCCTTCAAATTTCACTTTTATCGCATTCCCAACATATTGTGTTAAACTAACTGTTTCAGTTTTCCATTGATTTGCTGCACTTGGCGTATAAGCTTGTGTGGAATTTGTTGTACTGTTAGCAAGAGTTGTTCCCGATTTATAATATATTGCAGTATCAAATGTCTGCCCACAGTCTGATGAAACATATATTTTCAATCCGTCATTTGATGTGTTATCATATCGCCTGTAAGCAACCATAAACGTAAGTGTGGCATTCGTTGCAGAAGATAAATTAATCATTGGTGTAATAAGCCCATCTAACTGCCCTGCTGCATCATAGCCATAATAATCCATAAAAGCAGATTTTGTACTACCGGTAATACCCGAATTTGTTATTGAAGCACTTGCCCACGAAGTTGATCCATCAGGGTTGTCAATTATCCAGCTCTGTGGAGGAAAAACACCTTCAAATCCCTCTGTAAATGGGAGTGTTGACCCATTGGTTACACTGAAACTATAAGTTATTGTGTCATTTGTTGTATTTGAATCAGCGCTATCATTTGGGATAGAAACATAAGCTGTTAGTATATGACTTCCGATTCCTGTTGAAGCTTGTGCAAACCACACTGTGTCAATGCTGTTGCTTGCAAGCGAACCGATCCAGTTGGCTGAAATGGGTTGTGTTCCATCTAAATCATACTGTACCAAAAGAGAAGTAAGAATGTGTGTTCCTCGATTTTTAATAATTAAACCGGGAATGAAAGTTGCAGCGCCACAATATGAATTATTCACATTTATAATCATAAGCGCCTGTGCATCAAGGTTTGCAGAAGGTGTGTTTGGGTCATATCCGTCAATTATTACAACTCCAGTGTTCCCCGGATCGAGCCAATCCTTTAAACGAGTGCTTGGTGTTGTACCCGTATTCCATGAAATGGCAAATTTTCCAAAATTATCGTTTAAATTCGATGCAGATGCTCCACAGGCAGATGGCCCTCCATATAATTGTCCAACAACTCTATGATTCTGATCAAATAAGGGGGAGCCTGATGATCCCGGCTCAGTAACTCCGCTTATCCAAGGAGCATTCCAGCACTGTGCGCTGCTATATGTGATTGACGTTGCAGCACCTGCGGTTGATAATTTTTTAATGTCTCCATCTGGATGATGAATACACACTAGCGAAGTGGCCGCTGTTGGATCGCTTGACCAACCTGAATAATATACATTAAAATTTGTGGGAGGGGGTTGGTTCATTTGCACCAAACAAAAATCAGATCCTGCATTTCTTGCTTTTAAAACACAACCGGAAGTGGTTGCCTGGTCGTGTGTGGGATTTGATGTGGGATTCTGGCATGTAGCACTTTCCCAGTTAAACCAAAAAATCCAACTTGCAAAATCGTTACTTGTTGAACAATGATTTGCTGTAAGGACATAGGGTGTACCATCATTTGCCGTATTGTTTACCAATGCTCCGGTACAAAACCCTGAACCACCGGTAACAAGCATACATACTGACCGAACCTGATCTTCCCAACCTGCACCAATAGGGCATTTAACATTGTTATTACAAGCACCTGATGTACCAAAATTCTTTGCCGTAAAATCAAGTACATTTCTATATCCATGGGTAACACGTGAAAGATGTAGCATACCTTCAAAGGGTGCATTTTTTGGTTCAAAATATTCAAAAATAATTGATTCACCTTCTAACAATGTGGTTGCAAAATTCTTATCCTGTTGATTATTAAATTCCGTAAAAGCACCATAACAACGGGTTTTGCTCTCGTTGTACAAAAACAATTTTGCCCCTCTTGGTAGATTATAGTTATCAAAATTGAAGTTCAATGAAAATGCTCCTTGAGAATAAATGCGCAATCTCCAAAGCCTATCCCCACTTGACAGAACATCGCAAACACCAGATTTAATGTCAATATTTACAGGAATATTTTGTCCAAACCGCCATGGGATTTCCTTGTTTCGATCATTCACTATATCTTCTGATAATAGCTTCTGCACGTCAATAGCTGCCATGGATCGTGTTGGAATATTTTTTTGTAATATCATTCCCTTAGAAATAAAACTAACAGGTGTGCCATGCTGGCTAATCTGTGCAAAAGTGGCTTGTAACGAAAGTAAAAAACCAACGAACCCATATATTATTAAATGTCTTTTCATGTATAAATTATGTTAATTAGTTCTTGTAAGAAAACTCAGTGTCAGATAAGAAAATGTCAAGAATGAG
>JAVHQG010000083.1:0-5314 GCA_036171035.1 Bacteroidales bacterium | reverse complement strand
AATTATTCGTATCTTAATTATAAAGATTGTTAAGAGAGTAAATACGAAAATACAAACAAAATAATACCTTTACACCAAAGATATATAGTGTCAGCAAGAAAACGCCAATAATTTCGTTACTCTAGTTTTGAAAACAGTCATTTACAAAAGTAAACTCCTTGATTTTCAAAACTACGAAAGCCTTATTCTTGACATTTTCTTATCTGACACTGAGTTTTCTTATAAGAACTATATATATAAATTATGGAGCAAAAAAATGAGCGCAAGCCAAGAACAAGAACGCTTTTAAAAAAGAGTAATACATCATCAGGAAAAAACGAATATATTCCTAAAAAGCGCATCACAAGTGGTTCTACAGATGAACCAAAAAAACTTATTCGCAAAAAAAGAGATACAGAAAAACCTGTAAAATCTGATAGAAAAGAAAAAACATATGAATCGAAAGATCATCAAAAACGCCATGCACTAAAATTAAATGACGGTAGAGGAGTTGGCGCAAAAGAAAATAAAAAAGAAGAAAGAAGCTTTGGAAGGAAAAAACAAGCCGGAAGAGGCGGTCGTAATAGTGACAGATTCGATGATAAATCAAAAAGTGAGAGAAGTACCGGTCCAAAAAAATATTTTGCAGAAAAAGATAAGCATCATGATAGGTTTGAAGAACACAGACCTGAAAAAACACACAGAAGAGATGCTTTCGATGAGCACAGTCCCAGTGCAGACACTCATTACGAGAAAAGAAGTCCATATAGCAAAAAGAAACAACTCGAACATAAAATCGAAAATCCTGATTCAACAAAACCAATTCGACTAAACAAATTTATTGCCAATGCAGGGATTTGTTCCCGACGTGAAGCAGACGAGTACATCAAAGCAGGAGTAGTACGCATAAATGATGTTATTACTACAGAGTTAGGTTCAAAAGTAAACCCGGGCGATGCAGTAAAATTCAACGATTCGTTATTAAAAAGTGAACGAAAAGTTTACCTGCTACTTAATAAACCAAAAGATTATATTACAACAACCGACGATCCTCATGCAAAAAACACAGTGATGGATTTGATTCAGGGAGCTTGCAAAGAGCGCATTTATCCTGTTGGTCGTTTAGATAGGAATACCACAGGCTTGCTCCTATTCACCAACGATGGTGAAATGGCAAAAAAATTAACACATCCAAAATATCTTAAAAAGAAAATATACCATGTTGTATTGAATAAAGAGCTTGCTACACCTGATATGGTTAAAATCCTTGGAGGAATAGAAACAGAAGAAGGAATAATTACGGCAGATGATGTTAGTTATGTTGAACAGACCGATAAAACACAAGTTGGAATTGAATTGCACACCGGACAAAATCATGCAGTGAAACATATCTTTGAATCACTGGGTTATCGTGTTGAAAAACTTGATAGGGTTTACTTTGCCGGACTAACGAAGAAAAATCTTCCCCGCGGAGAATGGAGATTCCTTTCTCAAAAAGAAATTGAAATGCTACGAATGGGTGCTTATGCATAAATTCAGTTTTTAATTTATTAGATTACTGTTTTTTCTATTAATAGATTGCTTTCTTTCTGTACCAAATGGGTTTGCTTTATTATAATCCCGTCTCAAATCAGATCTGCCTTTAGATAACTGTAATAACAGTCGAATCTGTATGTTTTCAGATTGATTTATGTTTATTCCATTTTCAGTTCTATGTGGGTTAAAGTAAATTTTCCGGTGCTGATAAATATTTGAGAACAAATTTAAATTAAATTTCGGGATAATAAAAAAGCAATGTAACTAATCAGTTTTCAAAAATATAAAGAATCATGGGGTTGTTAACATGGTATCAACTATGATTTTGGGGTAAAAAATAAAATCAGAAAAAAGCCTGTGGATTGGTACATGGGGAAGTGGATTAAATCTTATTGCTAAATTTGAATTTCAGTAAAACCAATTAGTTACAATTTATTTAATAAACATCAAATTTTAGTAAATCAAAAGATCGTCAACCATACCCGTAACAGTTGATAATGTAGCCCTTATAATTTCGCGTTTTCCCGGAGGTCCGGGCAGTTTTTCTATAGTAAAATTATTTTTCTTTAATGCCCTTTTTACATCCCCTTTTGTAGAATATGTTACTAGCCTGCCTCCCGGTTTTAATGATATAGCAAGTTTTTCAAATATTTGTTCACTCCATAATTCAGGTTGCACATCAGGACCAAAAGCATCAAAATAAATTAAATCAAAACTTCCTCTTTGCGGAATATAATCTGTTAAGTTTTGATGGATTTTCTCTATCTTAAATTTATCAGAAACAGATATCTTTTTGTCCCACTCAGCTAAATGCAGCTTTTGGAAAATTTTATCAGCATTTGAATTATTAATAATTGTTGTATAATTCAAGGTTTTTGCCAGAGACCATTCCAGAGGATAGAGTTCAATAGCAGTGTAATTAATATATAGATTTTTTTTAATCGCAGCATAGTAAGTCAACAGTGCATTCAGACCAGTTCCAAAACCTACTTCAAGAATATTTATTGTAGTAATATTTTCAGCAACAGAAAGTAAACCTGCATTAATAAAGATATGTTCTGATTCTGTAATTGCGCCAAATTTTGAATGATAATTTTCATTCAGCTCCGGTACTCTGATGCTATGAGAACCATCTGCGGTTAAAATAATTTCAAGTGATTTCATCAGGTAAGAATATCAAAATATCTTAATCCCCATAACAGTTATATCATCTACCTGTTCACATTTTATTTCATAGCCGTTTTTCCAGTCTTCTATTGTATTTTCAAGTATTACTTTTTGTTCTGCCATTGGTTTCTGACAATTTTCCACCAGGAATTGTTTAAGTTTTTTCGACAGGAATTTTTTCCCTTTCGGACCGCCAAACTGATCTTCAAAGCCATCAGTGGCAAGATATATGATATCATCTTTTTGAAAAATAAATTCATTTTGGGTAAATGAATTCTGATCCTTATCGTGTTTACCAACCGGCATTTTATCAGGGTTTAATTCAATCAGGATATTTTCCCTGATGACCCAGACAGGGTTATTTGCAGCTGCATAAATAAATTTCCGTTCAGGAAAATTAAAACAGATTAAACTTGCATCCATTCCATCTTTTCCTCCTTCAGGACTGCCATCTTTTTTTAAACGTTCAATAATAGCTTTACGAGTAAAATTTAGGATTTCAGAAGGCTCATATATATTTTGTTCAACTGCTTTTTCCAAAGAAGAAATATTTAAAATACTCATAATCGCACCGGGTACACCGTGTCCTGTACTATCTGCCGTAATCAAAGCAAAATTGTCGTTACTCAATGTACCTGCCCAGTAAAAGTCACCGCTGACAACATCTTTAGGTTTAAACAAAACAAAATAATCTCTTAAATTTTCATCCAGCAATTCTTTTGTGGCAAGAAAACTACGTTGTATCCGCTCAGCATAATTGATACTATCTGTTACTTCTTTGTGTATCTCTTCGATGTGTTCTTTCTGGTGCGTTACCAAATCCCGTTGCGCTTCTATTTCGTCTCTTTGCGCTGAAATCTCCTCATTTTGCTGGTTAAGTGTTTCATTTTTTTGTTCAATTTCGTGTTTCTGTTCCTTTAATAAAATGTTGTCTTTTCGTTTCTGCCGATAACCTCTGAAAATTACAAATGCAAGTAAAAGCATTAAGGTAAACCCAGCTATGAATGCATATTTCTGGGTTGTTTGTTTTTCAATTTCTGTTTTTTGTAATGCCTTATCCTTATTTAAAAGCTCTATTTCTTTTTGTTTTTTTTCTGCATTGAACTTTGCCTCTGCATTGGCAAGGGCTTTCGTTTTCTCGGCTTTAAACATACTGTCATTGGTTGTAATAAACAGATCTGAAAACTCAATTGCCTTTTTTAAATTACCTTGTTTTCTGTAAGCATACATTAAGGTTTTTGCAGCAAAATTTTCATATGGGAGTGCTTTCATCTCCCGAGAAAGGGACAGTGCTTTAAGACCATATTCAACAGCCGATTTTATGTGTCCGGAAGCAACAGTTGCTCTGGATGAATCAGACAGCAGGAGATGAAGATAGCCAATGTTGCCATAAATAATCGCCAAGCCTGCTTTTGAACCTAATTCTTCATACAGTACCAGTGATTTCTGATAATAATCAATGGCATTTTTATAATTGTATTTATCCTGATAATTAATGCCGATATTAGTATACGATTGTGCAATCCCCATTTTATAATTTAGTTCTTCTGCTATTTTCAGGGATTTGAAATGACTTTCCATGGCTTTGTCATTTTCTCCTTTTTCTTTTAATGTCACACCAATGCTGTTATAAACATCTGAAATACCTTTTTTATTTCCAAGTTCTTCTGCAAGCTGCAAAGTTTTATTGTAAAATTCAAGGGCTTTATCATAGTTACCCTGACTGTTATGAACTATTCCAAGGCACAGGTAAGTTTCTGCCATTCCTTTTTTGTCTTTCAGTTCCTCTCTGATCTTTAAAGCCTTCAGATACGATTCAATGGCATTGTCAAAATTTCCTAATTCTCTCAGCGAATTGCCAATGTTGTTATAATTTCCCGACATCCCTTTTTTGTCACCAAATTCTTCTCTTATTTTTAAAGACTGTTTGTAAAACACAATGGCTTTTTCAAAGTTTCCAAGGTCTTTGTATGCAATTCCCAAATTATTGTATGATCCAGCCATCCCTTTTTTATCACCGGCTTCTTCCGATAATTTCAAGGCTTTCAGATAAAGATCCATGGCTTTATCATAATTGCCTTTATGCTGACTGACGATCCCCAATGTCCTAAATACACCGGCTTTCCCTTTTTTTGAAATCCGTTGAATCTCTTTATTTCTTGATTTTTTCACAAGGGCATCAAATTTTGCAATTGCCTTATCGGAAAGATCTGATGCTTTTTGAAAATTGCCCTTATAAATACATTCTGCCCAACCGCAGTATTGCATGGCTGTGCAAACATAAAATAAAAAAATTTCGTTTTTTGTTTCATTATTGGCAGCCAGAGATAACATGTTATTATACCATTGAATGGCAGAATCAGGGAATTGATTTTCATATTGGTTTCCAATAGCAAGCATAATTCTACAGCGAGTGGAATCAGTAGTCGTTTTTTTGTAATCGGACAGCAGTGAGTCCAGCTTAGTTGCAGGTTGCCCGGCCAGATTATTGTATATGAATATCGGCAGGATAATCAGAATTAGTTTAGTTATTTTCATTGCAAACATTAATATAGTATTTTACAAAAGTAATAGATTTTACATCTCATAGAATACAGGTTAATAAACAATCTCAAAATTATTATTTTAATAC
>JAVHQG010000082.1:0-5337 GCA_036171035.1 Bacteroidales bacterium | reverse complement strand
CTCAAAGTTAATAAATTACAGTCTTTTTACAAAACAAGAAATAAACAATTGATTGTTAATTAAAAAAAAATTTGTATGAAAAACAGTGATTTTAAATTAATAATTTTACCTGATTAATAATGAGAAGTCTATGATTTTAAAACAGTTTATTCGGTTTGTTCTTTTTCTCTTTATATTCCTGCCTACAGTAGGGTTTTCCCAGAAAACAAAGATATACGAAAATATGAATATGAAGGTCGCAGTTGACCTTTTTGAAAAACAAAAATATGGTGTTGCTCAAACCATGTTTCAGAATATATTAAAATCTGAAATTGATTTAAGTATTCAAGCTGATGCCCAGTATTATTCTTCAATTTGTGCGGTGGAGCTTTTTAATGCTGATGCAGAATATCAGCTTACGAAATTTATTGAAAACAATCCCGAAAGCGATAAAATTAAAAATGCATATTTTCAAATGGGTCGTTTTTTATATCGAGAAAAAAAATTTAAACATTCGATCACATGGTTTGAAAATGTTGATAAATATGACTTAAACAAAGATGCGCTGGCAGAATATTATTTCAAGTTGGGTTACAGCTATTTTGTTATGAATGATTTTGAAAAGGCGGTAAAGTGTTTTTATGAAATCAAAGATTCAAATTCAGAATATGCTGATGCTTCGCTTTATTATTATGCACACATAAATTATGTAAATCAAAATTATGAAACTGCTTTGATTGGTTTTAAAAAACTTGTTGACAATGAATTGTTTGCTCCTGTAATGCCCTATTATATTGCACAAATCTACTATCTGCAAGAAAAATATGACGATGTAATACAATATGCCCCATCTATTCTTGATTCAGCTACAACCAAGAGAGGTCCTGAAATAGCAAGAATTATTGGCGAAGCATATTACAGAACAGGAAAGTATAAAGAAGCCATTCCGTATCTCGAAATGTATAATGAAAAAGCTGATACATACAAACGTGAAGATGCGTATGAATTGGCATTTGCGTATTATAAAATAAATGATTTTAAAAAAGCTGCTAAATGTTTTGAAGAAGTACTCGATTATAAAGATAAACTTTCTCAAAATGTGTTTTATCACCTTGGAGATTGTTATTTGAAAATTGGTGAAAAACAAAAATCCAGACTTGCTTTCAGCAGTGCCGCAAAACTAAATTTCGATGCTACTATTAAAGAGGATGCTGCATATAACTATGCTAAACTTACATATGAACTCTCGTTCTACCCCTTTAACGAAGGGATAAAAGCTTTAAAAGAATATATTGAAGCATATCCACAATCAGCACGAGTGGATGAATCTTATCAGTATCTCGTTAAAGCATACATGAACACAAGAAACTATAAAGATGCCCTTACTTCAATGGATTTGATTTCAGACAAAAAAGATGAAATCAAGGAAGCCTATCAAAGAGCATCCTATTACCGTGCAATTGAGCTTTTCAATAATCTTAAATTTGCCGATGCGGTTGCGATGTTTAATAAATCATTGCAATATAAAGAATCAAATAAAAATATTAAAGCTGAATCATATTACTGGAAAGCAGAGGCATTCTATCGCACAAACAAAATTGATTCCGCAATTACTAATTACAAAACTTTTATTGAAAGTTTCGGAGCATTTCAATTGATAGAATACAAGGCTGCATTCTACAGTTTGGGATATTGCTATTTCAACAAAAAAGATTACAAAGAATCTCTCATGTGGTACAGAAAATACGAAAAAGAGATAAGCAGTGATAAATCAAAATTTTATGCTGATGCTTGCTTACGTGCCGGCGATTGCTACTTCATTGCAAGAAATTTTGCCGAAGCTGTTCCTTATTACGACAAAGCCATTGACATGAAACTATTGGATGTTGACTATGCGCTATATCAGAAAAGTCTGTCACTTGGTATCCTTAAAAAACATCAGGAAAAAATTGAGGTATTATTGAAATTATTAGCAGAATATCCTCAATCAACTTACTTAGATGATGCCACTTACGAACTCGCTAAAAGCTACAAATCTACAGACGAAATTGAATCAGCAATTTTATATTTCAAAAGAATTATTGAAGAATATCCGACCTGTAATTATGTGAAGAAATCATTGCTTGAGCTTGGTCAAATCTATTCAAATACCGATAAAAATCAAAAGGCAATTGATGTGTATAAGCAAATTGTTGAGAATTTTAAAGGATCTCCTGAATCCATGTCGGCCATGCTGGGACTTAAAAATGTGTACGTCGAAATGAATAATGTGGATGCTTATTTTGAATATGCAAAAGCCCATGAAGATGTAGCAGATGTTCGCCAAACTGAAAAAGATTCGCTCACTTATCAGGCTTCCGAAAAATTGTATCTCGACGGAGATTGTGAAAAATCGAAAGAAAGTTTCAAAAAATATATCGACGATTTTCCAACCGGTCAATTTTTAGTCAATGCAAATTATTATAAATCAGAATGTAACTTCAATGATAATGAAATTGATGCTGCTTTAGTAGGATATACCTATGTTGCAGCACGCCAAAATAATATATTTACTGAACCGGCAACCCTGAAAGCAGCAACAATAAATTTTGATCTAAAAAAATATGATGTCGCCCAAACCCTGTTTGCAAAACTTGAAAAGGTGGCTGAAAATAAAAGTAATTTGTTAATTGCTCGTCAAGGCCAAATGAGGTCTGCATTTCTTGCAAATAATAACATGGCAGCCATTGATGCTTCAAACAGCTTTATGAAAACCGACAAACTTACGGAAGAAGATATTAGAGAAGCTCAATTTATTCTGGCTCAAAGTCTTTTTGCATTGAGTCGAATTGATGAAGCTTTACCACGATATAAAATTATTGCACGTGAGACAAAAAGTAAAGAAGGTGCCGAGTCAAAATATAAAATAGCCTTGATTTATTATATTCAAAAACTTGATAGCATAGCACAAGTAGAAATTTATGATTTTGTGGAAAAAAACACATCTCATCAATATTGGCTTGCAAAAAGCTTCATTTTATTATCGGATATTTTTCTTAGACAACAAGACGATTTTCAGGCAAAGCAAACATTGCAAAGCATCATAGAAAACTATTCTGTTACTACAGACGAAATTCTACCTGAAACCAATGACCGTTTAACAAAAATTATTGCCCGTGAAACAGCTATGCAGAAACAACATGTAGCCGATTCATTAAAGGCTGCGGAACAAATAAAATTCGATTCCGAAGGTCAGTATAAAGCATTGTTTAATGACTCAACCAACGTGAAAATTGATTCACTAAAAATTGATCGAAACGAAATTCTTGAAGATATTGAGCAGCGACAAAAAGAGGAAAACAATTCGCAGAAAAAACAAAATAAAGATGCGCTGGAGATGAGGAAAGAGTAAGCGGTATGCAGTAGATAGTACTTGCAAGAAAACTATTAAAATATAATTTTCAATGCCTTTTTACCCTTAATCCCTAAAGGGAAGCCATTGAAAATCAGCCACCCTTTAGGGTCGGGGCAAAGGCTGATTTTATAAAACAGTCGTTTTCTTGCTGACACTAGATAGATAGCGGATTTATAACTTATAAATAAATTTTTAATAATAGACAGATGAATATACTAAATAAAATAATCTTTCTAATGCTTGTGTTGGCTGCCTTTAATGGCTTTTCGCAGGTTGAAGAAAACATGAAACAAGAGGTTGAAGTTATCAGAGAATATACACCTACAATTTCTGATGCTTTTAAGCTGAATGAACTTCCTGTTATTAAAGATTCAGCGAAAATTGAACCATTGTTTCAGTATGGCATTGATGTAAAAATGATTCCGACAGATTTTCAAACAGATCCTGTGAAACCTGCAAAAATGGTTGATGAACCCTTATCAAAATTGTACAATAGCTACATTCGTTTGGGATTTGGCAATTATCTTACGCCTATGGCTGAACTGTACGTCAGCAACCTTCGCTCTAAAAAATATACATGGTCTGCAATATTGAAACATCAATCATCGTACGGTACAATTATTAACAATAAAAATAAAAAAGTTTATGCAGGATATGCTGATAATTTTGTAAGTATTAACGGGAAAAAATTTATTGATAAAAAATCTCTTTTTGGAAATATTGAATATCAGGATAATTCTTGCTATTACTATGGGTATAATACTTCTGACACATCTTTGGAAAAAGTTTTGCCTAATCTTGCAAACAAAAAAAATCTTACAAAACAACAGTTCTCACAGTTTATAGCAAACGGAGGCATTAAATCATACTATTTAGATAAAAGTCACTTGAATTATGACATCTTTGGTCAATACTATTATTTTCAGGATTTATTTAGTAAAAGTGAAAATAGCGGTCTTATAACGGCAAATCTAAGTCAATACTATAACAAGGAGCTTCTGGGTGCCGATATTGCCGTTGGGATGTCGCAGAAAAGTTTTAATGATACCAGCAATGTCCTTGTAAAGATCAACCCTTGGGTAAGTCGCATTACAGACATTTGGGAAGTGCATGTTGGACTGGCAATATTTGCAGATGTATATTGGAAAGAGCAATATCATTTTTATCCCGATGTTTCTTTTCAATATGCTGTGGTTGATAAATATCTTGTGCCATATGTTGGCTTTACAGGATATGTGGAAGAAAACACGTATCGTAAGTTGGCACTTGAAAACCCATTCATCAAGTCAGGCATAGATATTAGAAATACAAATCATAATAAAATACTCTATGGCGGTATTAAAGGTAGTGCAAATTCAAACACTTTTTATCATATTAAAGCTACTTTCTCAGAACTCGAAGATGCTTATTTTTTTGTGAATGATACAACCACAAAATATCAAAATTTCACAATAGAAAACACTTTTGTAACCACCTCCTCAAATGCTACAATGCTGAACGTGTATGGAGAAATTGCAGTGAAAGCTTCAGAGAAACTTAATTTTCACTTGAAGGGAAATTATTACTATTTTGATAATATGCCCATAGAAAAAAAAGCATGGCATGTTCCGGAATTTGATGTAACTTTTACTACAGCTTATAATATTCAAGATAAAATAATTTTGAGTGCCGATGTTTTTGGAATAGGCGATCGCTTTGCAAAAACTTTTGAATATAATACCACAAATGGCATCACACAAGTAAGTAAAAAACTTGCTCCTGTCGTTGATGCAAACCTTCATGCAGAATATCGTTACAATAAAAAACTATCAGGATTTTTGCATTTGAATAATATTGCTAATCAAAAATATTATCGCTGGAACAACTACCGTATGCAGGGACTAAATTTCATGTTGGGTCTCACATATTCTTTTTAAAGAAAATCCGAGAAAACAAGCGTAACGCTTTCTGCAAGGTATAATACA
>JAVHQG010000081.1:0-5338 GCA_036171035.1 Bacteroidales bacterium | reverse complement strand
GTTAGTAACAGTATGAGCGAGCTTGTGGGTTGTTTAACAAAATTATTGGCGTTTTCTTGCTGACACTAAATAATGGTAATTTTTAGAAATCAAATCACCAATTCATATTGGACTTAAGAAATATTATATTTTGAAACAAGAAGTAATAAATAAACGAAGAACATTTGGAATTATCAGTCATCCTGATGCCGGAAAAACCACCCTTACTGAAAAGTTACTGTTATTTGGAGGTGCTATCCAAACGGCCGGCGCTGTTAAAAGTAATAAAATACGAAATACAGCGACTTCCGACTTTATGGAAATAGAGAAACAACGTGGAATATCGGTTGCTACGTCGGTAATGGGATTTGAATATAACGGCTATAAAATTAATATTTTGGATACGCCGGGACATAAAGATTTTGCTGAAGATACTTACCGGACATTAACGGCTGTTGATAGTGTAATCCTTATAATTGATTGTGTTAAAGGTGTTGAAGAGCAAACACGCAAACTAATGGATGTCTGTAGAATGCGCCACACACCTGTGATTATTTTTATTAATAAGATGGATAGGGAAGGGCAAGATCCATTGCAATTGCTCGAAATAGTAGAAAAGGAGCTGAATATTCACATTCGCCCACTTTCCTGGCCAATTGGTATAGGTAGCAAATTTAAAGGGGTTTTCAATTTATTTGAAAAACAGTTGCAGCTTTTTTCTCCTAATACAACAAAGATTTCGGAAGATGTGTATTCGATTGATGATTTGAATAATCCTGAACTCGACAAACGTATAGGTGATTTTGCAGCAAATAAATTGAGAGAAGAGATTGATTTAATTGACGAAATTTTTGAACCGTTCGATAGCGAATTGTATAATGAAGGCTATTTGGCTCCTGTGTTTTTTGGCAGTGCTATCAATAGCTTTGGAGTAAAAGAGCTACTAGATACTTTTGTACGGATTGCTCCATCACCGTTGCCAAGAACCACCGATAAAAGAGATATTCAACCTGATGAAAAATATTTTACAGGATTTGTTTTTAAAATTCATGCGAATCTAGATCCAAATCATCGCGATAGAATTGCCTTTTGCAGAATTGTATCAGGGAAATTTGAACGAAATAAATTTTATTATCACACGCGTTTGGGTAAAAAATTGCGCTTTTCAAGCCCTGTTGGTTTTATGGCAAACGAAAAAAGTGTTGTGGATGAAGCATACCCGGGAGATGTAGTTGGACTATATGATACTGGAAACTTTAAAATAGGCGATACACTTTCTGAAGGTGAGGTTTTATTTTTTAAAGGGATTCCAAGTTTTTCTCCTGAAATTTTTAAAGAAATGGTAAATAAAAATCCTTTAAAGACAAAGCAATTGGAGAAAGGCATTCGCCAGCTTACAGATGAGGGGCTAGCTCAACTATTTATCAGACAAATGGGAAATTCAAAAATTATTGGAACAGTTGGAGAGTTGCAATTTGAAGTAATTCAGTTTCGTTTGTTGCACGAATATGGTGCTTCATGCTCCTTTGTTCCTATGAATTATATTAAAGCGTGTTGGTTAACGTCATCAAACAAACCGGTGCTTGAAAAATTTATTTTGCAAAAAGTTCAGTTTATTACTTTCGACAAAGAAGATCGTCCTGTATTTATGGCAGAAAATGAGTGGCATTTAAAAACAACACGACAAGCTGCGCCTGAAATTCAATTTCATTTTACATCAGAATTTAACACACAAGCATAGGAAAAAGGTTTGTGGATCGATAGTGCTAAAACAATTTAGTTTTGAAACAAAAAATCATATTCGATAAGGATCGTAGCCGGAGGTTACTGAATACAAAAACAAATTGTTTCTATATTATTTTGTCACAACACTAATGATGGCTTAATTTCATACCTATCAGCAATACATCGTCTGTTTGCGGTTTTGTGCCTTTCCATGCGTCGAAAGCTTTCACAATCTCGTGATACTGATCACAAATTGCTTTCTTTGAGTGCATTTTTATTAATTTTTGTAGCTGATCAAATCCAAATTTTTTATCATCAAAATCACTAAACTGATCAATTATTCCATCAGAAAACATATACAATAAAATATCACTTTCTAAAGGAATTACATGATTCATAAAATGGACATCTGAAGAGTGCGATAAAGCTCCTCCAATTGAATAGATGCTGCCTTCCAATACTTGAAAAGTATCATTAATAACAACAATAGCTTTGTGATTTGCCATTGCAATTGTAAGCGATTTATTTTCATCGTCAATACAACAAAGTGTAACATCCATGCCGTCGTCTTGAGCTTGCTCACTTTGCTTGAATGAATAGATAACCTCTTTATTTAACTTAGTTAATATTTCTGCTGGATCCATCACTTTTTGCTCTTTCACAATACTGTTTAAAAGTGTATTACCTATCATGCTCATAAATGCACCTGGTACGCCATGACCTGTACAATCGATTGCTGCAATAAAACGCTTTTTTTTATTGGTAAAAAACCAGTAAAAATCTCCACTCACAATGTCGCGTGGTCTGAAAAATAAAAAATGTTCCGGAAAATGTTTCTTTAAGATAAAAGAAGATGGGAAAATTGCCTCTTGTATATCTTTTGCATAGGTGATACTATCTGTTACCATTTGGCTTTTAAGTTCAAGGTCAATATTAGCCTTTTCAAGCAAATCTGACTGCGATAGTATTTCTTCTTTTTGTTGTGAAATCTCTTGCGTTCGGATATTTACAATTTTTTCAAGATTTTTATTTTGGTAATTCAGCTCTTCAGTAAGTTCTTCAGTTCTAACAAATGATTTTGAGAATCTCATTGAAACAACATATGCTTGAGAGAATATAAAAATCATCATTCCATAAGGGATTAATTCCTCTGATTGAATAATTGTGTGATAATATAGAATATCATTTATCACTGTGGCAAAAACGATGACTATTCCGATAAGGACTATCAATGCCCCTTCTCTTTTATGAATAACACTACGAACTAAAACAATAAGCGAATAGAGCATTGCAACAAACATCAGTATTTGGTATGGATCCTCGAATTGACTGATTATCCGTATTGGTAAAATAATTGTTGCGATTGCTAAAATAGTGCTTAGAATGTTAAATATCCACACAAATATTCTCCATGATTCTTTAGGGAACATATATAAGAAAAATGTGGCTAATAGGGGTGGGGCAATGTATAAAGAAAGGAAATCGAACTTGTAACAAATTTCCCATGGGATTGAAGGAAATAGCACAGAATGGAATTGCTCTCCTGTTGAAATTGTGCGGATTGCGATTGCCAATGTATAAAGCCCAAAAAACAAAGTAGATTTATCTTTACGACGAAGTGCAAAAAGCGTAAAATGATAAAGAGCAATAATAAAAAAACTGCCAAACATGAAAAGATCCAATGCAATACCTTTTGTACGTCGCTGATTGATTTCTTTGTAGCTTCCAATTACAATTTCATTCAATTGTCCTCCTCTAATATGTGAAAAATTGGCTATTTGAAGTACTATCTCGTTTTCTGTAGTATTAAAATATAATGGAACAGTTTGAGGAAAATATTCAGGAGAAAATCCATTTTTTGTTTCTGAAACTTTACCGTTTTTTGCAACTAATTTTCCATTTACAAATAGCTTATATGATGAAAACATCTCTTTTAAGTGAGCAGAAAATTCTTCGTCTTCGCAATGCTTTGTTTTTACGATTAAACGATAAGTTGCACAGCCTTCAATCGGGAATTTTTGACCATTAATAACTTGATCTTTCCAATAACTTGGCATTTTAATATATCCTGTAACAACTTGTTGCACTAAATGGAAATGTTCAGGTTGTATGATCTTATCCCAATAAAATTCCCATTCTCCGATAAGCGAAACAGTTCCATCTTTTTGAAAATTCCAGCCCGTGAGGTCAAGCACGCCTTTTACCGCTTTTGGTTGATTCTTTGAAAAAGATAAAATTGAGATAGAAACAAGTAAGACTGATAGTATTGTTTTTTTCATTGGCTCGAAAAATTTCTGCAATTTACAAAAAAAAAACAAAACTAATCTAACCATTTTTTTAGTTCGTTCACTTTTTCTCTACTAACAATAATTTCATCGTTGCTACAATTTTTTAATTTGAGTTTTAAACGGCTGTTTGAATAAACTGAGATATTGATTATGGAATCTATTGAGATAAGATACTTCCGGTTAATTCTAAAATATTTTTGTGGATCAATCAAGCTTTCCACTTCGTCGAGTGAATAATCTAAACTGTATGAAGCATTTTCATTGGTTTGCAAAAAAGTTAATTTTTCCATACTGAAAAAGTAGTAAATTTCATGAATGGAAACAGTCTTTATTTGTGATCCAAATTTAATCAGAAACCTTGTTTTATATTGATTTGTCAATAACTGCAACACTTTGTCGAATACTTTTTTATCAGGTATTTCTATTTTCTGATTGATTCGTCTATATTTTGCAAGCGATTTTGATAATTCTTCGGCATCAATAGGCTTCAATAAATAATCAATACTGTTTACTTTGAATGCCTGCAATGCGTACTCATTATATGCAGTTGTAAAAATAATAGGAACATTAATCTCGACTTGTTCAAATATTTGAAAACTAATTCCATCAGCTAATTGAATATCCAAGAAAATTAAATCGGGATGCGGATGCGTTGTGAGCCATTCCACCGACTTACGGATGGTGTCAAATTTATTTTCAATAACAATCGATTTATCTATCGAATTTAATAGATTTTCCAGATGTAACAACGCATGAGTTTCGTCTTCTATTATCAGTACTTTCATTGAATCCGTATTATTTATTTTTCTTTTATCAAAGGTAGTTTCACAATGAACTCTTCTGTTGATTTTATAATCACAAAATCTTTGCCGGTTAAATATTCATATCTGCTTTTCATATTCGATAATCCGATTTGTGTAGAGTCTGCGATTACTGTTTTTATTTGCAAATTATTTTTCACAACCAGATAGTCGTTTTCGTCAATAAAGATAGATATTTTTAATGGTTTATCATTAGATATTTCGTTATGCTTAATGATGTTTTCAATTAATATTTGGATCGATAAAGGAATGATTTTAAAATTGTAATTTTCAGGCAGGCATAAGTCAACGAAGAGTTTATCGGGAAACCTGGTTTGTTGTAAATATAAGTACGATTGAATAAATTCTATTTCTGTTTCTAAATCAACCAGTTCTTTGTTTTTTTGATCAAGGATATAGCGATAGGTCTCTGCCATTTGTTTGATGAATTTTACGGCAAGATTCTTATCTGTATTTACCAAATTTGTAAGCACATTAAACGAGTTAAATAAAAAATGTGGGTTAACCTGATTTTTTAGAGTTTCG
>JAVHQG010000080.1:0-5345 GCA_036171035.1 Bacteroidales bacterium | reverse complement strand
GACTGTTTTCAAAACTAGAGTAACGAAATTATTGGCGTTTTCTTGCTGACACTAAGTATAGAACTATCACTCTTTTTTATTTCATCTATTGAACCGGATGTTATCACGTACCCTCCTTCATCGCCTCCATTTGGTCCAATTTCAAGTATGTTGTCGGCATGATAAATCATTTGAATATTATGTTCAATGGCAATGATTGTATTCCCCGCATCCAATAATTTTTGAAATAAAATCAGCAGATTCTGTATATCTTTAAAATGCAATCCGGTTGTTGGCTCGTCAAATAAATATAGGTTTTTGTGACCCTTTTTAGAGATGAACTCTTGTGCCAACTTTAATCGCTGTGCTTCTCCACAAGAAAGAGTGTTTGCTGATTGTCCGAGTTGCAAATATCCTAGCCCGCATTCCTGCAATACCTGTATGGCACGAGTGATTTTTTTGTTTTCACTAAAATAAACCATTGATTCTGCAACTGTTAATTGCAGTACATCTGATATATTCTTTCCTCGATAAAAGCAATTGAGAATTTCTGCTTTAAAACGCAATCCGTGACACGTTTCGCATTCGCTCCATATATCCGAAAAAAAATCCATTGAAACCTTTACCTTACCTTGTCCCAAACATGTTTCACAACGACCACCTGAAGCATTAAATGAGAAAAACGATTTGTCAAACTTGTTGTATTTAGCTTTATCTGTTCCCGCAAATAAATTTCTAATTTCATCATAAAAATCACAAATAGTTGCAATATTTCCCGAACGTGTAAGGTGAAGGTCTTGCTGATTAGCAACAACCACTTCGTCAAACAGTTCGAATCCTTTAATAGATGCACAATTAACAGGTTTTTTATAAAGCAAACTTTGGCTCAAAACGTCAAAAACAAGGCTTGTTTTCCCACTGCCTGAAACACCTGTCACAACAGTGAAAACGCCAACAGGAAAATCAATATTTATCTGTTTTAAATTGTTTGCATGTGCTCCTTTTATCGATAAAAAAGAACTCGACAAACGTTTCTTATTATGTTGAAAATATGCTTCTGTTTCTTTGAAATATTTCCCTGTTAATGAATTTTCACAGGCTGTAATATTTTCAAATGATCCACTCGCAACTACCGACCCACCTAAGTTTCCGGCATTTGGTCCAATATCAATAATATGGTCTGCATTTCGGATTATTTCTGCATCATGTTCTATAATTGCAATCGTGTTTCCATCACTTTTTAGTTGATTAATTAATTTAATTAATTGTTTTGTATCGGCTGGGTGTAGCCCAATTGTAGGCTCATCTAACACATATAAAAGACCGGTAAGATTGGAATGAATCTTCCCTGCAATTGATGTCCTCCTTGCTTCACCTCCCGATAGGCTTCCTGCCTGACGTGATAATGACAAATATCCCAAACCGGCATCATTCAAAAATTCTAGTTTTTCAATTATTCTAAAACGTAGGTCTTGGCTGATTTGCATTGCTTTCAAAGAAATGTTATATTGCTTTGGAAATTGTTCGATTTTTTTAAATAATTCAATTGATTTACTAATACTTAATTCGCACAATTCTGAAATATTTAAACCTGCAAATAAATATTGCAAAGGTTCTTTTTCAAGCCTTGCTCCATTGCATGAGGGGCAGTATTCATTCCGCATCACATTGAGCATTTCTTCGCCTCTGTTATCTGCATGTTTCCTTAAATATTCATCATTTACATGAAAAATAAACCCGGGCCATTTTGTTTTAAATGAATGCTCTCCTTCTATGTTTTTTCGCTTATATTTCCATATAACATTATATTCAATATCTCCTGAACCTAGCATTGCTATCTGCTTTGCTCTTTCATCCAATTGATTCCATGGCAAAGAAAAATCAATATTATTTTTCAGTCCAATGGCACGAAGTGTCCAAATATATTGTCCATGAATATCACCATAAAATTTGCCTGTTTTTGTCCCGTTTATAGCTCTATTGAGCAATGACTTTTCAGGATGAGAAACTAGTTTTTCAATATCACATGTGATTATAAAACCAAGTCCTTTACAATGTTTGCATGCACCTGATTCATGATTAAATGAAAAAAATGAAGAAAGAATATCCCCCATGTTTTCATGAGTTGATGATTTGCCAATCCGTGCGTATAAAAGTCTGTAATAATCATATATTTCAGTAGAAGTACCCATGGTTGAACGGGGATTGTCAGAAAGGCTGTCATTGCCAACAAAAACCGCAGGCATCAAACCACTGCAACTTTCAAAATCGGGCCTTTCGGGCTTGCTAATATGCGCCCTGACCCATGCCGGGAAGCTCTCTGCAAAACGTTGCCGACTTTCTGCATAAATAGTATCAATTAGCAACGAAGATTTTCCACTACCTGACAGTCCTGTAAAAACAGTGATTTTATTTTCAGGAATTTCAATATTGATATTTTTCAAATTGTTTGTAACAACCCCATTAAATTTGATTTCTGAATCAATTTGAGCCGATGAATTTTTATGATGTGTAAATTCAAATATTTTTGTATCCAATAATTTTTTTAATTCTTTTCCTGTGCATGATTCTGCACATTCAATGAGCCTTTCCGGCGATCCTTCAAAAATAATTTCTCCTCCATTTTCTGCACTTTCCGGACCAATGTCGATTATATGATCAGCTGATTTTATGATATGCAAATTATGTTCAATCACGATCAATGTATGTCCCATTTCAACCAGCCTGTTTAACGATGAGAGCAATATTTTTAAATCAGCCGTATGCAAGCCTGTAGATGGTTCATCAAGAATATATAAAGTGTGTTTTCCTTGAGGCTTTGCAAGCTCTGAAGCTAATTTAACCCTTTGTGCCTCGCCTCCTGAAAGTGTAGGGCTTGGTTGCCCAAGTTTTATGTATCCTAAACCTGTGCTAGTAAGGGCGTTCAGATATCTCATGATTTTTGAGTGATCAGAGAAGAATATTACTGCTTCGTCAACTGTCATTTCAAGAACCTCAAAAATATTTTTTTCTTTATATTTTATCTTTAATATGTCTTCATTAAAACGTTTCCCATTGCAGGTATCGCAAACCGTATCAACATCACCCAAAAAGTGCATTCCAACGCTCACTATTCCTGCACCCTGACAGGTTTCACATCTGCCACCTTTATTGTTAAATGAAAATCTGCCTTTTTCAAATTTTTTCTTTTTTGACTCAGTTTGCTCTGCAAATAAATCTCTGATATGATCGGATAAGCCTGTGTAGGTCGCAGGATTACTCTTTGGTGAGCGACCAATGGATGATTGATCTACATCAATGATTTTATCTATAGAAATAGTACTTTCAAGCTTATGTTCATTATATCGCTGTATCAAATATTCAGCAATTGACGATTTCCCTGCACCTGAAACGCCGGTTATTACATTGAAAGCACCCAATTTAAAGGTGACAGTAATATTTTTTAGATTATTTTTACAGACATTCTGTAAAACAATTTTGCCTGTTCCATTTCTTCTTTTTTTCGGAATTTCAATCAGGTCTCTATTAAATAAAAAATCGAAAGTTTTGCTTGAGATATCTTTAACCGAATCAACTGAAATGTTTTTTGTGAAATCGGAAAATAAAATATTTCCTCCATTTATTCCTGCTTTAGGCCCAATATCAATAAGGTAGTCGGCATATCTAATCACATCTTCATCATGCTCAACAATTATAAGTGTATTACCAGCTGATTTTAAATCTGTTAATACTTCCATTAGTTTTTTATTATCCCTGGCATGCAAGCCAACTGAAGGCTCATCGAGAATATACATAATGTTTCGTAAGCCGCATCCTACCTGAGTTGCAAGTCTTATTCGCTGCGCTTCACCGCTAGATAAGGTTGCAGATTCTCTGTCAATTGTAAGATAACCAACACCTAATTTCTGTAATATTTCTGCACGTTGTACAAAGGTTTTTTTTATTTCATTTATCGCTTTATTTCTAGTTGTTTCAGGAGGCAATTGTGAAAAGAATTTTATGCAATTATTAATTGTCATTGAAGTAATATCTGCAATATTATTCCCATAAAAGTAAAATGATAAGGCCTCAGACCGCAACTTTGTTCCATTGCAAGCATCACACTTTACAGCACTTACAAAGCGAAGAATATTTTCATTGCGATCACGTTTCAATATTTCGTCCATTACAGGAATGATTCCCTTGTAATACCCTTCTTCACGTGGCTTTGCAGTGATTCCGGTCCATTTCATTCGCGATTCTAATGTGTGTTTCCCGAATGGAATTGAGATAATATCGCTGCCATATAAAACTATTTTTTTCTGGTCATCCGTAAGGTCTTTCCATGGGATATTAACATTAAAACCATGTGCATTTAACACTTGGTTGAGTACGTCCATTGTTACTTGCGAATAAATAATATATCCATTGGGAGCAGTAATCACAAGTGCACCTTGACTTAATGCCAAATCATGATTTAAAATTAGTTTGTCAACATCAATTTTTTCTATGTTACCAAGTCCCTTACAAACTGGACAAGCACCATGAATTGAATTGAAGGAAAACAAGCTGCGCTCGGGCTTTACAGTAATAGATGGATTTTCACAGATTGAAAACCGTGCAAATAAAAGACGCAAATAATCATATAAACCAGATAGTGTTCCAACTGTAGAACGAGCACCTCGTACAGTAGTTTTTTGATCAATTGAAATGGCGGGTTTTAATCCACAAATTAATTGAACATTTGGCTTCTGGAGTTTGCCAAAATATTTTTTTGAATATCCTGAAAATGTTTCGAGATATTTTCGTCTGCCCTCCTTGAATATCACATCATATACCAGCGATGATTTACCTGATCCACTAACCCCTGTTACAACTGTGAATGTGTTGTGGGGAATTTCTACACAGATATTTTTGAGGTTGTTTTCAGATGCCCCCTGAATTATAATTTTATCATTCATGAAATAACAATACTCTAAATTAATTTAGCAAATTATTAGGATTCACAGTGAAGTACGGGTATTGTATAAGATGTTGCTTGATATCAATTGTTATTGATTTTGCAGTAAAAATTGAGCCACTAAAGGGACTCGAACCCTCGACCTGCTCATTACGAATGAGCTGCTCTACCAACTGAGCTAAAGTGGCATTATGTCGCAAAAATAATAAAAAATATGAATCAGCATTAGAAATTCATATCTTCAAAAAATGGAAACGATGGAAAAATGTTCTTCTTAGTTAAATAGCACAGCGAAATGGTATAATTAGAAAAAATGTTATAAAAAAGCCTTTCAGAAGTCTGATTTTCTGAAAGGCTTGCCATTATTGTTGACCTGTCAGGGGTCGAACCTGAACTCTTCTGATTCAGAGTCAGACGTGTTGCCAAT
>JAVHQG010000079.1:0-1093 GCA_036171035.1 Bacteroidales bacterium | reverse complement strand
GAGTGGCATTTTTGTCACTCGAAGTGGCATTTAATGCTTAAATTTTTTTCTTTGGTCGTCCTGGAAAACGGATACTCAGGTCGTTAGCAATATCTTTTGCTCCCGGAACATTCTTTTTTGCTCCTTCTTTAGCCAGACTATAACATGTCAATGAAGGCGACAAAGCTTCTACTCCTACTTCGGCCGTTGTATCAACAATATCTTGAAACAAAGGGCTTAACTCGGCTAAAATTCCTGTTAAATCTCTGAACAATTTGAAATCTTTTTTCCATTCGGCAGCATCAGTAAAATTTGCCATAAATTGCGGATGAGAAACAGAATAATCAACTGTTTTTTCAACAAAAGGCAGGGTTTTATCGCCTAATATTAAAAAACATAAATTTCACGGGGAATGGAATTATACTATTTCTCCAAATATATAAATGTTATTTACGGTCAGCTCCTAAGTGTAGATGATGATAGAGATTGAAGGCAAAAAATTGCTGAAAATCACTTTTTAATCTTTTCGGAGGGGACTAAAGATTAATATTTTATCTTTGCATGAATGGAAAAAAGATACCCCATATTAATTCTAATCTTCATTGAATCGTTTGTTTTTTACGCATGTAAAAAGCCTGTAAAGTATGCTGATATTCCTGAAATTAAATATATCAAATTTATTTTACGCGACACAAGTGATGAGCTTAATGATCATGTAAAAAAGGGACTGCTCTCGTTTTCCTTTATTGATGGTGATGGAGATATAGGACTATATGAGTCTGATACCATACCACCAATGAACACAAATTTACGAATTTCATTATTCAATAAAACGGATTCAGGATTTCAAGAAGTAATATTCCCCTT
This sequence comes from Bacteroidales bacterium, assembly GCA_036171035.1. Taxonomy (GTDB): domain Bacteria; phylum Bacteroidota; class Bacteroidia; order Bacteroidales; family GWF2-35-48; genus GWF2-35-48. The sequence continues at coordinate 247 of JAVHQG010000079.1, read as the reverse complement.
GCCATTAAATTACCGAATAAAATATATTCCCGGAAACGAAGGGCAAAACAAAACATTGAAAGGTGAGGTCAGGGTTGATTTAGACTGCAACTATCAAACAAATTATAATATTATTAAATACAAGTTTTATATCATAGACAGGGCACAACATAGCAGCAACATAGATTCTACTGAAGAAATCACACTAAACCCCTAATTAGTGTCAGCAAGAAAACGCCAATAATTTCGTTACTCTAGTTTTGAAAAC
>JAVHQG010000078.1:0-5408 GCA_036171035.1 Bacteroidales bacterium | reverse complement strand
TAACCATGAGGGAAAGGTTTACATAAGTCACAAAGAAGTTTATTTTAATTTTTATGTTAAAGAAATAACAAAAATCATTTTTTAGGATGTGTATATTTTTCATTTTTGCAGTCAAATAAAATTGATTATCATGGAAAATATTTTGATTTTAGGTGCAGGGCTTTCTTCTTCTACAATGATTAAATACTTGCTTGACCATTCTGAAAAATATGGTTGGAAAATAACAGTAGGCGATATTTCGATAGAAACAGCAAAAAAGAAAATTGCCGGACATCCCAATGGTACAGCCATTCAGTTTGATATAAAAGACGAAAAGCTGAAAATAAATTCTATAAAAAATGCAGATGTAGTGGTATCATTTTTACCTGCATTTATGCACCCACTTGTTGCGAAAACATGTGTTGAGTTAGGGAAGCATATGGTTTCTGCATCTTATGTTTCCAAAGAAATGAAAGCACTTAATGCAGAGGCAAAATCAAAAGGAGTTGCCTTGTTAAATGAGTTGGGTGTTGATCCTGGCATTGACCATATGTCTGCAATGCAAATCATTGATAAAATAAAAGCAAAAGGCGGTAAAATGTTAGGTTTTATGAGCAATACAGGAGGATTGATTGCACCCGAAAGCGATAACAATCCATGGAATTATAAATTCACATGGAACCCTCGTAATGTAGTAGTAGCAGGTCAAAGCGTTGCACAATACAAAGAACAAGGGCAAATAAAATTTATTCCATATCATAAACTTTTTTCACGCACTACGGCAATAAATGTTTTGGATCTTGGTATATTTGAAATGTACCCAAACCGTGATTCATTAAGCTATAGAGAAATATATGGATTAGAAGACATCCCATCAATTCTGCGCGGTACATTAAGAAGACCCGGATATTGTGAAGCATGGAATGTGTTTGTACAACTTGGAGCAACCGATGACACATATCAAATTGCAAATTCAGAAAATCTTACATACAGAGATTTTATTAATAGTTTTCTTGCCTACGACACAGCCTTAACTGTTGAAGAAAAATTATGCAAATATACTGGTATTTCAGCTACATCAGATGCTTATAAACGCCTTTCATGGCTAGGTATTTTTGGTAACACAAAAGTTGGCCTAAAAAATGCAACACCTGCTCAAATCCTTCAAAAAATTCTTGAAGCAAAACTTGGTCTTGGGGCTAATGACAAGGATATAATAGTGATGCAGCATATTTTTGATTACGAAATCAGTGGAAAAAAAAGAAGAATTAAATCGTCATTAGTTTGTATAGGAAAAGATAATGTTCATACTGCCATGTCAATCACTGTTGGAACGCCAGTTGCCATTGCGACAAAAATGCTTATGACAGGTGAAATAAAGCTAAGTGGAGTGCATATTCCGGTGATACCAGAATTATATAATCCTATTCTTAAAGAACTTGAAGAATCAGGAATCAGGTTTATTGAAGAAGAGGAGGAAATTTAAAGAAATATCAGTTTTCTTTGAGCATTAGGTAACAAGTTTGAAATAAAACTACTTTTTATTTTGCACTTTCTCTGTTACATCGGTTAAATCGTAGGGTGTATCATAATTTGAGAAGTAGTTTTTATCAGGCAAGATAGGCAGATTTGTGTTGAAATATGAATTAAAAATGACCCTGAATGTGTTTACCGGCGTTATAGAGTCATATAACAATTTCCCTGCATCAGGTAAATAGTAGGCATTCAATATCCCCATTCTTTCTTTAAGCATTAGCGATGATGGAGCTTTATGGTTATGGAGGGAAATGTTTTCAAAACTTGTTGCAGTACCATGATCTGCCTGAAGAATGATAATAGGCGGATTTTCTGATTTTGAGATAATATTTCGCACCAAAGCTTCAACTTTTTTATTTATAAAAATCAGTTGATTTACGTAGGCTTCTTTGCATTTCCAATCATTTCGGTATTGCACTTTGACTTTTTCACCGTTTTTCCCAAAAACAAATGGAACATGAGGGCATACTATATGTGCAAAAACAAATTTATTCCCCTTTATTTCTGTCACTTTATTAAGCTCGGAAAATGTATATAAAATACTATTTCTTAAATCATTTTCACGAAAATTAACAAAGGCTCTTATCATGGTAGTTTGTGCCAGAAGAACAGAAAAGTTATTCAAAATTGTGTGGCTATAATTCACATCAGCAAAAGGGTTATAATCCGTAGCGTCATACCGTGAACTAAAATGAATAAACTGATAATTTTTTGATTTCAGAAAGTTCATAACATTGTTGTTCAATACTAAATTATATGGGATTTCCCAGTCAGTTGATTTTTCCCCAACCACTTTACTAATGCCATTAATATAATTCATATTCAGTGAAGATGCAAGAGATAAAAAGGTTACAGCGTAATTGCTTGAGTTTTTTTTACAGACATAAAAACCAGATTGTTTGAGTTGATTTTCAAATGAGCTGTTGTCGTAATTAAAAAATCGTTTTAAATTCTCGGAAGATGTGTATTCATCGAGTATTATGTAGTATATATCATGTAATCTATCTATTTTTTTTGATTGCGAGAATCTATGTGTTTGAAGTTGTATTTTTTCATTTCGCTGTAGTTGGACCTTAGCAATATTTAAAGTTGGGCATAAAACAAGAGAGGAAGAAAAAACTGTAACAATTTTATTAAGGTTAAGCAAATCACGTTTTGATTTTTTAATAAAAATTATTCCACAGACCAAAATAATCATCCAAATCGCAAATAGATATTTATGACTGGGTGAAGGCAAAAAAATGGAATGTACCCAAGGTGTATAGATCGCTTCCATTACATATCCATATGAAAAAAAAAGTAATAATATTAGAGAAGCAATCAGACTTGATTTCTTAATATCCTTTGAAAGGATTTTTGAAATTAATATTATTAATATCAAAAATATTATACCAAATAAAAATGAAATATACGTATTTGAAAATGATAATTTTTCAATATTAAATGAATAGAGATATAATATTGGGAATATTGCAAACAAGAAGGGATGAAGGAAATGAACAGATTTTAAAAGTTTCATTTTTCAAGAGATTGCATCAAATATATTGTTCTTTCAGAATCGTTAATCTTAACTTTTTGTTTTATAGAAAAATATGCTAAAAAAATTCGTTCAAAGTGATCTTGATTATAAAAAACAAAAATATCTTTCCGCACAGTCAAAAGTTTAGTTATTTGCGAATCATTTTTAGGGATAAACTCAATTATCAAAACTTTACATAAACCTGAAAAGTATTTTGCAATCATTTCAAAAGACAAATTATTTGCAATAACCAAATGATGTATTATAGCCAAAGCCATTATAATATCTGGTTTTGTACGAGCATACAAAGTAGATCGTTCTGTGTTTTCCCAACCAATTCCGGGACTTGGATTTGTAATATCCATCAATAAAGGATAAGTTTTTTTTTCATTTATTCTCTTGCCGGTCAAGTAATTTTTTTCAACAATATAAGGATCACTATCAATTAAAAATGTTTGAATGCCTTTACTTGAAGCGATTTTACTAAACGTACCATCATTTGCACCAATATCCCATGCTGTGTGGCTTTTAGTTACTGATAAAAAAGAATCTACAATTTGTTTTTTGTGATTTAATGCGGCATCTGAATAATTCGATTTAGCCCAATAATCAGCCCAAGTTGAATTTGATTTTATAAGATTTAAGTTTGTAATAACTGTTTTAAGATTATCAACCAATCCAAGTAAGGCTGTGATTTTTATCTTTTTATTATTGTAATCTTTTTTACTGTTTTCAAAATATTTTTCGCTTTTTGCATGAAGATGAATATGTGATAGAATTGAAAATTTAAAATACGTTTTAGTTGGTAATATCTTACTTGTTAAATCCAGTGGAATTCCATCAATATATGTTTTTAATAAATTAGCCAGTCGCACATCTTTGTAGCTCATTAAAGCCAAAGGAGCAAGGAAATGTTTACAGAACTGATAATATGCATCCCAAGGTTTTTGTCCGGAATACTTCTCGAAAGAAAGTGTGTCAATAAAAATTGGTTTTCCATCTTTGAATTGTACATTATATGCACTTGCATCTTTAAGAATCATCCCCTTTTTTAATATTATTTCCTGAATTTTAAGAGTTAGCAATGCGGCATCTTTTAATTGGCTAAAACACCATTCATATGGATAAGAAATAAATGGAATATATTCTGGTCTAATTATCTTAAATTCATTGTTGTTAATTCCATTAATATCACTTACTTCAACATGTGGAACCAATAATTTTTTGTCAACAAGCAAGTCGTAAACACCAGAATCCATAAGGTATTCATAGTGTTCCTGATAAGATAAATTTATTTGACGATATAAAATATTTTCTTTTGTGAAAAGGAATCCACTTTTGTCGCGAAATGAACTTTTAATAATATTTAATTTTTCTTTAAGCATTATTTGTTCCTGAAGAAATACTTCAATTTTATAAAGAATTGTTTAATCTGTTTCCAAAACAATTTTATTGCATAGAGACTTCCAAAAATAAAAGCCATTGCAAACTGAAAGAAATAACTACCAGTCCCAGGATCAATATAAGCATACACGCCGGATGGAAATAAAATCCAACAAAAAAAGAATATGTATAAAATCAAAAAAATATGTTTCACAATTCAACTAAATTGAATATAAAAATAAGCAATATTTTTCCAAGTGAAGAATATTCGTCAATATATGATTTTATGCTGAGTTATTCCAGCTATTTTTATGACTTCTAAAAATTCACTCATCATCATTGCCGTTGCGCCCCAAATCATGTGTTCGTCAATCATGAATGATGGTGCAATAATTTCAGTTTTATTAAATTTTAGAATATTATTTTTCTTATTTTTCTCTTCTAAAAAGTTGTTGAGAGGCACTTCTAAAATTTGATCAACTTCTGTTGGCTGCCTTATAAATTGTGGACAATAATTAATAGCTCCAACGACCGGAAGAACTGAAATATTACTAACGGGGATGTATAAGTTCGTGAGTAAACCAAGAATCTTAACGTCTTTTTTTATGATGCCTACTTCTTCTTCAGCCTCACGAAGGGCAGTATGAATAAGGCTTTTATCTTCCTGTTCTGTTTTTCCGCCGGGAAAACTTATCTGTCCACTATGATGACCACCTGATTCAGTACGCTTAATAAAAATCAGATGTGTGATATTATTTTTCGGATACAATAAGATGAGTACACCACTATTTCTTGGTGGGGTATCATGTTTCAAATTTTTTATTCCCTGATGGCGTGAAGACGGACTCATGAGAAGCTGTGCCTGCAAACCGGGAAGATTTTTTGATAGTTGAGTTTCTATGAGTTTTATGTTCGCATTAAATTGAGTCATGATAATACAAAGTATATCAAATTTTATTTTAAATCAAAGGACAAAAACGGAATAGAAAAA
>JAVHQG010000077.1:0-5411 GCA_036171035.1 Bacteroidales bacterium | reverse complement strand
AAGTCCCCTTTAGGGGATTTAGGGGTTAAAAGACTTTTCGGAGTGGACTCAATGTATTGAATTTAGAAAGCAAAAGCAATTATATTTATAATATGAATTTATTTAATGTTTTAGTAAAATATTTTCTTGAGAACAGAGTCATCTCCATGCTCTTATTGCTGGTGTTTATTGTATGGGGATTAGTAAGTTCGCCATTTAATTGGGATACGGGATTTTTACCTCGTAATCCGGTTTCTGTTGATGCAATTCCCGACATAGGCGATAACCAGCAGATTGTTGCTACCGAATGGATGGGGCGAAATCCTCGTGATATTGAAGACCAGATCTCATATCCACTTACATCGGCTCTTTTAGGGATTCCGGGCATAAAAACTATTCGTAGTACTTCAATGTTTGGAATGTCCTTTATATACATAATTTTTAATGATGATGTTGAATTTTACTGGAGCCGTTCACGAATTCTTGAAAAATTAAGCTCATTACCGTCAGGGACATTACCTGCCGATGTTCAGCCGGCTCTAGGTCCCGATGCCACTGCCCTTGGACAAATATATTGGTACACACTTGAAGGTAGAAACCCTAAAACAGGAAAAGCTACAGAAGGCTGGGATCCTCAGGAACTACGCACTATTCAGGATTATTATGTAAAATATGCTTTGACTTCTGCGGAAGGTGTTTCTGAAGTGGCTTCTATTGGCGGATTTGTAAAAGAATATCAAGTCGATATTGACCCAAATGCAATGAAATCCTTTGGCGTTTCTGTAATGGAGATTATGGAAGCTGTTAAAAAAAGCAACTTGGATATTGGCGCAGAAACAATCGAATTAAACAAGGTTGAATATATTATCAGAGGTCTTGGATACATTAAAAATCTTGATGATTTAAAAAGTGCCGTTGTTACTGTTAGAAATAATGTCCCTGTTAGAATCGGCGATGTTGCAAAAGTAAATTTCGGACCGGCAACAAGGCGTGGAGGTTTAGACAAAGGCGGAGCGGAAGCCGCAGGAGCTGTTGTGGTTGCCAGATATGGCTCAAACCCTTTGGCAGTAATTAATAATGTTAAAAGTAAAATAAAAGAAATTGAACCTGGATTGCCTAGTAAAACACTTGCTGACGGAACCATTTCAAAAGTTACTATTGTTCCTTTTTATGACCGTACAGCTTTAATTCACGAAACTATAGGCACACTTGAATCTGCATTGTCTCACGAAATTTTAATCAGCATCCTTGTAATTATTGTACTACTGGTAAATTTACGTGCATCACTAATCGTATCTGTGCTATTGCCCATTGCCGTATTAATGACATTCATTGTAATGAATTTGTTTCATGTTAATGCCAATATTGTAGCACTTTCAGGCATTGCAATTGCGATTGGAGTTATGGTTGATATGGCCATTATTGATGTTGAAAATGTCTATAGGCATCTTGAAGAAACGCCCGATGGGCATAAGTTGCGTGGCAAAGAATTGATAAAATTAATTTATGATGCCAATATTGAAGTTCGATCTGCTGTAATAATTGCTCTTGCAACAACCATTGTAAGTTTTATTCCTGTTTTTTCCATGGAAGCGGCCGAAGGAAAACTTTTTCACCCATTGGCTTTCACAAAAACATTTGCTCTTTTATCAACATTTATTTTGGGAATCGTTGTGTTACCTACACTTGCTTATTATTTACTTTCTATCAGATTTGATATAAAAAAAATAAATCGTATTTGGAACGGAAGTTTAATTGTTTTCGGACTGTCTTTCGTTTTTATATGGCACACATGGGTTGCTGTTGCTTTAATCCTATTTGGAATAAACAATATCTTTGAAAATAAATGGCCGGAAAATAAAAGGAAAATGGTGAATTATATCAATATTGCCATTGCTGCACTTACTGCTGTTTATTTCCTCACACATGAGTGGTTGCCACTTGGTTCACACAATTCATACATTGTAAATTTCTTATTTGTTGCCGGAATTATTGCTAGTATTTTAACGCCTTTGTTCTTGATTGTTCATTATTATGTTCCCATATTGAGATGGTGCTTGCAGAATAAATGGAAATTTCTGATGATTCCAATTGTTACTGTTATACTAGGACTTATTATCTGGCTTGGATTTAACAATGTTTTTGGATTTGCTGAAAAAGGATTTGAAAAAATGGGATGGAATGTAAAACAAACATCTTTTTGGAAATCTGCTCAAATGACATTTCCTGGTGTTGGGAAGGAATTTATGCCCGCCCTTGATGAAGGCTCTTTTTTACTAATGCCAACGAGCATGCCACATGCAGGTATTCAAAAAAATGTGGAATATATTAAAGTGCTTGATAAAAGAATCTCTGCAATCCCCGAAGTTGAAATAGCCGTTGGCAAATGGGGAAGAGTCAACTCTGCACTAGATCCTGCACCTGTTCAAATGTTTGAAAATACAATCAATTACAAACCAGAATATATTCTTGATAATGATGGGCACAGAATCAGATTTAAAATTGACAATAATGGAAATTATATTTTAAAAAATGGAAAGACATTTAATCCTACACATGATGGAGTTGAGAAAATAGATACCACACTTTTAATCCATGATGCTAATGGTGAATATTTAAGACAATGGCGAAAAGAAATAAAAACGCCAAATGATATTTGGAATGAAATTGTTAAAGTAACCAATCTTCCAGGATTGACTTCTGCACCTAAATTACAGCCGATTCAAACACGTCTTGTAATGCTGTCAACCGGTATGCGTGCGCCAATGGGCTTAAAAGTATTTGGACCTACGCTTGAAAGTATTGAAAAAGCCGGAATTGATATTGAAAGAATTTTAAAACAGATTCCCTCTATTCAAGCATCAACTGTATTTTACGACAGGGCTGTAGGTGCTCCTTATCTGGAAATAAAATTAAATCGTGAAGCAATTGCACGATACGGGATGAAGGTTGCAGATATACAGGATATTTTGCAAAGTGCTATTGGAGGAATGAAATTAACTACAACAGTTGAAGGGCGTGAACGTTTCCCTGTCAGAGTTCGCTATGCACGGGAATTGCGCACTTCTCCGGAAGATATTAAAAATATTTTAGTTCCATCTATGACTGGGATTCAAGTGCCACTGGGAGAATTGGCTGAAATTACTTATATGCGAGGTCCGCAAATGATTCGTAGCGAAAATACTTTTTTAAATGGTTATGTTATTTTTGATAAACAAGCGGATATTGCTGAAGTGGATGTTGTTGAAAAAGCTGATGAATTTCTAAAATCAAAAATCAATTCCGGTGATTTGATCTTGCCTCATGGTGTTTCTTATAAATTTGCCGGAAATTATGAGCATCAGCTACGAGCAACAAAAAGGCTGGCAATAGTTATCCCAATAAGTTTATTGATTATATTCTTACTTTTATTTTTTCAGTTTAAAACATTTACAGCTTCATCAATTCATTTTTCAGGAGTGTTTGTTGCATTTGCAGGCGGGTTTTTTATGATTTGGCTTTATTCACAATCATGGTTTTTGAATTTTTCAATATCTGGTGTTAATATGCACAATTTGTTTCAAATTCATACTATAAATTTAAGTGTTGCAGTTTGGGTTGGATTCATTGCTCTTTTCGGCATTGCAACAAATGATGGTGTAATTATGGGAACCTATATTCATCAGACTTTTGAAAAAATGAACCCTACAACAATACAGGAAGTTCGTGATGCCGTTATAGTTGCCGGAAAGAAAAGAGTTCGCCCTGCTATGATGACTGCAGCATGTGCTATAATTGCTTTGTTACCTGTGCTAACTTCCACGGGTAAAGGTGCAGATATAATGATTCCCATGGCCATTCCAACATTTGGTGGAATGATTATTCAATTGATGACAATGTTTGTAGTCCCTTTATTGCAGTGCATTTGGAGAGAAGGCGAAATCAAAAAAAAATTAAAACATGAATTGCTTAGTTAAAATATTTTTTATTGCTGTTTTTTTGTTACGGCAATCTTTTTCAGAAGCACAACAGAATGATTCGCTATCAGCTTATTTAAAATATGCTGCTGAAAATAATACTGGACTTAAGTCTAAATTTTTGGAGTATTCAGCCTCACTCGAAAAAATCCCACAAGCGGCTTCATTGCCCGATCCTGAACTTCAATTTGGCTTTTACATTCAACCGATGGAACAAATTTCAGGTAATCAAATTGCCGATATAAAATTAATGCAAATGTTTCCATGGTTTGGTACATTAAAAGCATCGAAAGATGAAGCTTCAAAGATGGCTGTAGCACAACTTGAAAATTTTCAGAGTGTTAGAAATGAACTGTTTTTTAATATTAAATCTCAATATTATAGTTTGTATCTGTCTAAAAAAGAAATTCAGATTCTTGAAAAAAATATTAAAATTTTGCGGACCATTGAGCAATTGGTTTTAATACAATACAAATCAAATTCAAATAGCAACTCAATAAGTTCTGCGGGAAGCATGAATTCTGGAACAAGTTTAACAAGCCAAAATTCATCCTCTATGTCTGGTAATGGAATGTCTTCTAACAGTGGAGCAAACAATAATTCGCAGGCATCATCTATGGCATCACCTGATGCATCAATGCAATCGGGTGGCTCGAACGAAATGGTAAATCTGTTTAAAATACAAATAGAAATTAATACGCTGGAAAATAATTTAGCCTTACTTAATGATAAATTAAATGTTGAAAAAATAAGTTTTAACAGATATCTAAACAGAAAATCTGATATGGATATTTTTATTCCCGATTCGTTAGCTGTATCAGGATTACCGGCAAATTTTATCTCATTAGCTGATAGCATTCCTAATAACCCAATGGTAAAAATGTTTCTTGCAGATTCTGCTGCTTATGATTCCAGAATTAAAATGATGAAACGCATGGGCTATCCAATGTTAGGAGTGGGCATTAATTATTCTGTTTTTGCAAAATCTGCAAATAGTACGTCTATGATGAATGGCAATGATATGATTATGCCAATGATTACAGTAACACTTCCAATATATCGAAAAAAATATAATTCTAAAAGTCATGAAGCTGAGCTTTTAAGGGATGCTGCATCTTTTGCTTCTGCAAATGCAATCAATGATATCCGTGTAACTTATCAGCAAACATTAAAAAATTTGAATGATGCCGATAGAAGAATGGTTCTTTTTTCAAAGCAATCTGATCTGGCAGAAAAAAGCCTTAGTCTTTTAATTACTTCGTTTTCTGCCAACGCTGCCGGTTTTGATGAAATTTTGAGGATGGAGCAGCAATTGCTCGATTACGAATTGAAAAAAATTGAAGCTGTGACTGATAAAAATATTTATATTAATCAATTGTTATTTTTAACAGGACATTAATGGAATATTGAATGTTAAATGTTAAATAGTTAAAAGTTTCTTAGTGCCTTAGCGACTTTGCGACTTTGCGGTGAATA
>JAVHQG010000076.1:0-5436 GCA_036171035.1 Bacteroidales bacterium | reverse complement strand
AGTACATCAGCCAAATAGTGCGACTAAAAAAGATCCTTATCAAACATATTTTTTAAATCATGAATATGAACGATAATAAAGGTGGATTCATGGATTTTCAAAAAGCAGTAGAATACAAACCTGATTATTTTGATGCGTATAATAACATGGGGACAACCATGATAAAGTATAAACAATTTGAAAAGGCTCTGGGTTACTTCGATCAGGCAATAAAATATAATGCAGCTTATAATATTGCATACTACAACAAGGGTGTGTGCTATTACTATTTAAAAAATATGTCTCAAGCGTGCAAGTTTTGGCAGAAAGCTTCATCAATGGGATATGTAAAAGCTGGCGAAATGATGAGAAAATTTTGCAAATAAAAAAGCAGGAACAAATTGCTTGTCCTGCCTCTTCTATTTCCCCACAGTTTAATAGCCTTGTCTAAAGTTTCATTTTGTCGTAAACGCCCATCACTTCTTTAACCGCTGCTGCAGATTTGTATAATGCTTGTTTTTCTTCTTCGTTTAGCTGAAGTTCAATAATTTTCTCAATACCATTTTTGCCTAATATTACAGGAACACCAAGATATATGTCTTTTAAGCCATATTCACCTTGTAGCCATGCACAAACAGGAAATATCCTTTTTTGATCACGAACAATTGCTTCAACCATTTGTGCTGCTGCAGCACCAGGTGCATACCATGCAGAAGTTCCAAGTAGCTGAACAATTTCGCCACCACCTTTTTTCGTTCGTTCGATAATAGCATCCAATTTGTCTTTTGCTATCAGTTCAGTAACAGGGATACCGGCCACAGTAGTATATCTTGGAAGTGGAACCATTGTGTCTCCATGTCCGCCCATAAGAACAGCTTGAATTTCTTTATGTGAAATGCCAAGTGCTTCAGTTAAAAACATTCTGTATCTTGCTGTATCGAGGATACCAGCCATGCCAAATACTTTTTTGGAATCAACTTTTGCTGTAAGGAACGTTACATAGGTCATTACATCAAGTGGGTTGGCAACTACAATGAAGATTGCGTTAGGCGAATATTTGATTGCATTTTCAGTAACACTTTTTACAATGCCTGCATTTACTGAAATCAAGTCATCTCGGCTCATACCCGGCTTACGTGGAAGACCTGAAGTAATCACGATGATGTCTGAATGGGCAGTTTTTGAATAATCTTCTGTTACGCCAATAACTCTTGAGTCAAACCCATCGATAGGTCCGGTCTGCCACATATCAAGAGTTTTGCCTTCGGCTGCCCCCTTTTTAATATCAAGCACAATCACTTCGCTTACTAGTTCTCTGTGTGCAATTTCCATCGCACAAGTAGCACCGACATTACCGGCACCGATTACGGTTACTTTCATAATTATTATGTTATTAGATAATTAAATTAAACACATTTTATTGATACAAATTTAAAAATGTAATTGAGAAAATTATTGTTTTTTACCTCTCAAGTGTATGTTGTGTAGCATGATAATTTAAGGAAAATGACGTGAAAAAAATGATTTAATATTATGTTGATTTCTTATCTTGCATGAATAAAATTTATAAATAAAAACACTATGGAAGGATTAAAAGAGAAATTGTCTAAAAAAATTGGAGAATGGCGTCCAAGGACTACCAAACTTCTGAAAGAACATGGTCATGTAATCGCAGATCAGGTAACGGTTGAACAAATTATCGGCGGTGCACGGGATATAAAATGTCTTGTTACAGATATTTCGTATCTTGATCCTTTTGAAGGAATCAGATTCAGGGGGTTTACTATACCGGAAGTAATGGCTAAATTACCAAAACAAGCCGGAAGTGAAATGCCATCGGTTGAATCTTTTTTTTATCTGCTTTTAACAGGTGATATTCCCACTGCAAATGAGGTTGAGGAAGTGAAAGCTGAATTCAAAAATCGCAAACAAGTTCCACAGTACGTTTTTGATGTGATTAACGCACTACCTGCTGACACGCATCCAATGGTCTCTTTGTCTGCTGCAATTTTATCAATGCAGAAAGAATCTGTATTTGTAAAAAAATACAATGCAGGGATGAAAAAGAACGATTATTGGGATCCTACCTATGAAGACTCAATGAATTTGATTGCTAAGCTGCCCGAGATAGGTGCCTACATTTACAGAAAAAAATATAAAGGTGGACAAATTATTAAATCAGATCCTTCTTTGGATTTTGGTGGTGACTTTGCTCATATGATGGGAATTGCAAAGCCATATGATGATGTTTCAAGAATGTATTTTATTTTACATAGTGATCATGAAAGTGGAAACGTAAGTGCACACACAGGGCATCTTATTTCAAGTGCACTTTCAGATATTTATTATTCCATTTCAGGAATGGCAAATGGCTTGGCTGGTCCACTCCATGGGCTTGCTAATCAGGAGGTATTGGCTTGGATTCAGGGAGTGATGAACAAAATGGGTGGCAAGATACCTACCAAAGATGAAATGGCTAAGTTTGTAAGAGATACACTAGATGGCGGTCAGGTTATTCCCGGGTTTGGACATGCTGTACTTCGTAAAACAGACCCACGTTACTCAACACAACGCGATTTCTGTTTGAAAAATCTTCCCGAATATCCGCTATTCAAATATGTTGACCTGCTGTTCCAAGTAGTTCCTCCGATTTTATTGGAAAAAGGTAAAGCAAAAAATCCATGGCCAAATGTTGATGCACAATCCGGTGTTATTCAGTGGTTCTATGGACTAACGGAATATGATTTTTATACCGTATTATTTGCTATAGGTCGTACACTTGGAGTTTGTTCAAACATCATTTGGGATAGGGCACTTGGATATGCTTTAGAAAGACCAAAATCAGTTACTACTGCAATGCTCGAAGAAATTGTTGCAAAAGCAAAATAAAAAAATGCTTTGAAATTAAAAAACCAACTCTAAATGGGTTGGTTTTTTTTTGTAAAAAGATGATCTATGTCATGCTTTCTATAGTATCTCAAGCTATTAAACACATTACACAGATATATTAATAATCAATAAATTTTGAAATAACCAATTTAAAATATCAACTTTGCAATACCAATTTAAAATTATAATATATGGAAAAATTTATTAATGACGCATTAGAATACCACACAATGGGTCGCCCCGGTAAAATTGAAGTGGTTCCCACCAAGCCCACAAGTTCGCAAAAAGACTTGTCGTTGGCATACACCCCGGGTGTTGCTGAACCTTGTCTTAAGATTGCTAAAAACATTGAAGATGTTTATAAATACACAGCAAAAGGTAATCTTGTTGCTGTTATTTCAAATGGTACAGCAGTATTAGGACTTGGAGATATTGGACCGGAAGCAGGAAAACCTGTTATGGAAGGCAAAGGGCTTTTGTTTAAAATATTTTCGGATATTGATGTTTTTGATATTGAGGTTGATACAAAAGATATTGATAGGTTTGTTGATACCGTTAAGGCAATTGCTCCAACATTTGGAGGAATTAATTTGGAAGATATTAAATCTCCGGAATGTTTTGAAATAGAACGAAGGCTGAAAGAAGAGTTGCATATTCCGGTTATGCATGATGACCAACATGGCACAGCGATTATTTCATCGGCTGCTTTACTAAATGCAGTAGAGCTTTCAGGGAAAAAACTTGAAGATGTAAGAATTGTTATTAATGGTGCCGGAGCTGCTGCAATCTCATGCACAAGATTATATGTTGCACTAGGAGCAAAAAGTGAAAATATTGTAATGTTAGACAGCAAAGGAGTGATTCGTTCAAACAGACCGGATCTCAGTGCTGAAAAGAAATTATTTGCTACCAATCGCAATATTAATAAGCTCGAAGAAGCAATCAAGGATTCAGATGTATTTGTAGGACTATCAAAAGGGAATGTGGTTTCAAAAGATATGGTTCGCTCTATGGCGAAAAATCCAATAGTTTTTGCAATGGCAAATCCTGTTCCGGAAATATCCTACGAGGATGCAGTTGATTCAAGACCAGATATAATAATGGCTACCGGACGTTCCGATCGCCCAAATCAGGTAAATAATGTACTTGGTTTCCCATTTATTTTCAGAGGTGCACTTGATGTAAGAGCGACTTGTATTAATGAAGAAATGAAGCTTGCTGCCGTAAAAGCACTTGCCGGGTTGGCAAAAGAAAATGTTCCTGAAGTAGTGAACCTAGCTTATCATACAACAAATTTGGTATTCGGTAAACATTATATCATTCCAAAACCGCTTGATTCAAGGCTTATATATACTGTAGCCCCGGCTGTTGCTAAAGCAGCTATGGATTCAGGTGTAGCATTGCAGCCTATTAAAGATTGGGATGCTTATAAAGCTGAATTGAAAAAGAGACTTGGATTAGACAATGAGTTGATGCGTATTGTTACCAGAAAAGCAAAACAAAATCCTAAACGTGTTGTTTTTGCGGATGCAGAAAGTTATAAAATTCTGAAAGCTGCTCAAGAGGTAATGGAAGAAGGCATTGCAATTCCAATCCTTTTAGGTGATAAAGAAAATATTCATCGCATTATGGATGAGAATAATCTTGTGATTAAGGATATGGAAATAATAGATCCGAAATCAAGAGAAGAAGAAGATAGAAAAAAGATGTTTGCAAAAAAATATTTTGAACAAAGGAAAAGAAAAGGTGCAACTATGCTTGAATCTATCTCCTTGATGCGTCAACAAAATTATTTTGGTGCAATGATGGTGAATGAAAATCTTGCAGATGTGTTTATTTCAGGATTAACAAGAAAATATCCCGCTGCCATTCGTCCTGCTCTTGAAATTATAGGAAAACAAAAAGGTGTTCGTATCGTAGCCGGTATGTATATTTTGATAACTAAAAAAGGACCAATCTTTTTTGCAGATACTACCGTTAATATTAACCCGTCAACACAGGATTTGGTTGACATTGCTTTACTTACAGCCAAAACGGTAAAAGAGTTTAATATCACACCAAGAATAGGAATGTTATCATATTCGAATTTTGGTTCAACAGACAATGCTGAAACAAAAACAGTAAGAGATGCAGTGGCAATTTTGCATGAAAAATATCCCGACTTAATTGTTGATGGAGAAATTCAAGCAAATTTCGCCTTGAATGTTGCAATGAGAAACGAATTATTTCCATTTTCTAAGTTAGGTGCAGAGCCTATTAATACCCTTATTTTTCCAAACCTTGCTGCCGGCAATATTGCATACAAAATGATGCAGGAAATGGCAGATTTTGAGGCTATTGGTCCTATCCTGCTTGGAATGAAAAAATCAGTTCATGTTCTTCAACTGGCAAGCTCTGTTAGAGAAATTGTTGACATGGTTACAATAGGTGTTGTTGAATCACAGCATCCGAAAGAATAAATTATTTTTTTCGGATTAAAATCCAAATTTAAGAAGCCCCAACCTTGTTTTAAAATTGTTTAAGTGCTAGGTTGGGGTTTACTAAATCTATATTTCTAAAGCAACCTAT
>JAVHQG010000075.1:0-1100 GCA_036171035.1 Bacteroidales bacterium | reverse complement strand
TATGCTGATATTTGTGATGTTAAGAAAAAAATGGAACCAATGATTAAAGCTATCCAATCATGAAAGAGCATCAAGAAATATTTAGTGCATTTCTTGATCGAAATAAAATAACCACCGATAATAATTTTGCAAATATTGTTGATAAATTAAAATCATTCATCGAACCAATCTTGCTCATTGAATTGTGAAAAATGGTATGGAATAAAAAGGTTACCCAATAATCTTTTTCTACAAACACTTTATTGATGTGGAGATGCTGCGCTGCGGTCCTGATGGTATCTATAAATATTTTTATAGTGTTATGCAGGTTCATCTAATATTCCATTTTTCGGCAGTAGACAAAATGTTTCTTATTCCCGACAGTTTATAAACAGTAATCGGATTCAATGATTTGCGAAGTGATTCAGTTAATGCAATATTTCCGCCTTTTTCTAACATTGCCCCAAGAAATGCCCTTGTGGCAGGCGGATATTTCAAAGCCAAGCGCGCCAAAGTGGTTTTATCCCTTTTCTGTAAATTTTTAATAATGCTTAAAAATCTTTTGCAAGCTGAGGCATTATCAGTGTCCGGTATTTTTTTGATGTACCTTATGGAATCCAATATTTGCAACAGAGGGATGTTTTCTTTGGTAATTGTGTTTTTTTGTTTGATAAATCTAATAGTGTAGCGTTCCCGTTTAAACGAAGGACGGATTTCGTTTTTACCTATTTGAATGGCATTACTTACTTGCGTAGTTAAGCTCAATAGATTGTATATGCTGTAGCCGGTAATGTAACCAATGGGCTTACCATCATTTTCCAAAAGGTCTTTTACTGCCTGAGCTTGGTTTGGTTGCAAGCTGCCGAAAATGGTGTTTTCGGGTTTGTAGAATTTACCCTTCGCTAATTTTGCTATCTTACCAGATGTAACCATACGGTTCAGGGTTTTGATGACGGCTTCCTTGTGGTTCACCTTGGTGATAAAATCGACATAGGTGAACACATATCCCTTGGGTAGTCTGTCTATGGTAAACGCTATGTATTCAACGGTTTTCATGCTTTATATCTCAGTTGCAAAGGTAGCAAAATGTCCAGTAAATTAACTAATAAACTGGATATATA
>JAVHQG010000074.1:0-5468 GCA_036171035.1 Bacteroidales bacterium | reverse complement strand
ATGATTCAAATGAAAAAATTAATTATTTACATATTAACAATTGCGACCATGAGTACAATTATTTCATCATGTAATTCTGATAAAACTGAACAGTCAAACATGCAGGAGAAAAAGAAACAAGACAATTTCAAATACCTGACAGAACAATTTGCTGATTTAAAAATCCTTCGTTATCAAGTTCCCGGATTCGACAGCCTTTCAGTAAAACAAAAGGAACTGGTTTACTTTTTGAGTGAAGCTGCCCTTTGTGGTCGTGATATTACATGGGATCAAAACTATAAACACAATTTGTGTATTCGTCGTACACTTGAAGCTATACTTGAAAATTACAATGGAGATAAAAATACTGATGAATGGAAAAAATTCATGATTTATACAAAACGAGTGTGGTTTTCAAATGGAATTCACCACCATTATTCTAACGACAAATTCATACCTGAATTTTCTAAAGAATATTTTGCAGAACTCTTAAAAAACTGTAAGAAGGAGCAATTACCATTGCAAAAAGACGAATCTGTTGATGCTCTTATAAAAAAACTAACTCCTGTAATGTTTGATAAAAACATAGATGCAAAAAGACTTAGCCAAGATCACAATGCTGATTTAATTACCTCATCGGCAAGTAATTTTTATGAAAATGTAAATCAAAAAGAAGCAGAAGAATTTTATGAAAAAATGACAAAAAAAGACGATCCTCATCCTATTGCATACGGGTTAAATTCTAAATTGGTAAAAGAAAATGGTAAACTTTTAGAAAAGACATATAAGTCGGGTGGAATCTATACGCAAGCAATTGATAAAATTATCTACTGGCTCGACAAAGCAACCGGTGTAGCTGAAAACGACAAACAAAAAGCACACATCAATAAGCTGATTGAATATTACAAAAACGGTAATTTAAAAACTTGGGACGAATACAATGTGATGTGGGCGGAAGATACAGAATCGCACATTGATTATGTTAATGGATTTATTGAGGTTTATGGAGACCCTATGAACATGAAAGCAACATGGGAGTCGGTAGTTAATTTTAAAGATATTGAAGCAACCAAAAGAACCACCATCATCAGTGGCAATGCACAATGGTTTGAAGATAATTCTCCGGTTGACCCTAAATTCAAGAAAAAAGAAGTTAAAGGAGTTACAGCAAAAGTTATCACAGTTGCACAATTGGGCGGCGAATGCTACCCCTCCACCCCTATTGGGATTAATCTGCCAAATGCAGACTGGATAAGGAAAGAGCATGGATCAAAATCTGTAACCATGGATAATATCACCTATGCTTACGATCAAGCAGCCATAGGAAATGGGTTCCTTGAAGAATTTGCCTATGCACCGGAAGAAATTGAATTGAATAAAAAATGGGGACATCTATCAGGAAACATTCATACTGATTTGCATGAATGCCTTGGACACGGGTCGGGGCAACTGCTGCCCGGAGTAAGTTCAGAAGCATTGAAAAACTATTCATCAACACTCGAAGAAGCCCGCGCTGACTTGTTTGCACTCTATTATATGATGGATCAGAAAGTAGTCGATTTGAAAATCATGCCCACACTCGATGCAGCAAAAGCAGAATACAACAGCTATATACGCAACGGACTGATGACGCAACTTGTGCGAATTGATCTGGGAAAAAATATTGAAGAATCTCATATGAGAAATCGTCAACTCATTGCTAAATGGTGCTTTGAAAAAGGTCAAAAAGAAAATGTTATCGAGAAAAAAACAAAAAACAACAAGACTTATTTTATAATCAACGACTACACGAAACTTCGCAAACTCTTTGCTGATCTTCTTGCAGAGATACAAAGAATAAAATCTGAAGGCGACTTTACTGCCTGCAAAAACATGATAGAAACCTATGCCGTTAAAGTTGACCCTGAACTACACAAAGAAGTAAAAGCTCGCTACGAAAAACTCCATTTAGCTCCTTATGGAGGATTTATCAACCCACATTACAAACCAGTGATGCAAGGCGATAAAATAATTAATGTAAAAATTGAATATCCTACAGATTTCTCTGAACAGATGCTGTATTACTCTAAAAATTATTCGTTTTTACCAACCTACAACTAAAATATTTGTCCATAATGTTATATGAATGTATCCGGTAAACGAAAAATCATTCTCGCTGTATTAATTGCTGCTGCTTTGATCATCTGCATTGTGATTCTACAAAAGATTCTTTCAAAAAAAGAAATTATTCCCGGAAATAAGATAAACAATATAGGAGAACTGATTATTTCTATTCCCGAAACCAAATTTGAGAACTATTCTGTAGTATATGTTTTTGGAGGTATTGACTATGCTACGCCCAAATGGCTACTTTCGCAAACACCAAATGAATTACTTTACAACCTAATAGTCGTTTTTTGCCCGTTTACAAAATCATTTACAGATAGTAAATCGTTAGCCGAAATTTTTTTTACAAACAATAACATTGCACTCAAAAATGTTTCTATCATCGGCTTTTCAGCAGGTGCTATTCAGGTTCAGACAGCATATAGCGACACATTTGCCTTTGTTGGACTCATTGACCCTTCAACCTGTAAACAATATATAAAAACAAAATTTAATGTAAAAACAAAAATGATTTACAACGATGCAAACTGGAGTGGTTATCCTGAAATACAAGCCTTGTTGCCACAACTGGCAAAAAAAATAATTTCGTCAGGAGGAGAAACTGAAAAAGTGAAATTACGGCATGATAAAATCCCTGCATATTTTTTCAATAAATATTTGCAAACCCTGATAAAAATAGAGGAACAACAAGTTCCACCACATGCCATTAATAAAAAAAGAGTCGCCACATAATATGAGACGACTCCTTTTTGCCAATTTTATTTCTTAATCTTTCACACAACGAACAGATAATCCTGATTTACATGAAACAGAAATGTCAGATGATAATGTTCCTGAATAACTGTACATATAGCCATAATAGGATTCATCAGCATAAGGGCTGGCACTACTTGTCCAATACTGTCCATATAATCCAATATAAGAATATGCACCATTAGCATATCCACGACAACCGGAAGGTAAAGAAGTAAACCCGCTTTCATTTGTTGCACTATAATTCGGATTCCAGTGTGTTGTGCCGATTTCTTTCATTTTACCACCAGCCAGAGCAGATCCTCCTAGGTAAGTCTTTAACGCAGCCCATTCTGCATTTGTAGCAACATGCCATCCGGTTGGTGCAAGTTTGCCTGAATTCACAGCATACCAATTATATAATCTGCCAAATGTAGCAATGGAATCAGCATTTGAAGTGTTTTTGTAGTTACAATATGCACCAGTAGTTAAACCTGTCCATGTATCAGCAACTGTTACATTAGGAATAGGTATCCCATCATTATATTTTGTAGTTCTGATATCCTGTGCCATCCATGTTACACCATTAATAACAATTGTCTTATATGTGTTTCCATCTTGATCAGTCATCGTTCCATAGGTTAATGAGGTATTAAATACAGCGCTTGAAACCCCGGGAAGCACAGGATTCACAGTAATTACTTTTGTTGCAGTCACTGTGCTGTTATCAGTACCTTTGGTGGACAAGGTAGTGGTAAAAGTTTTTGCAGCAGAGGTACTGTTTGTAAATGTATGTACAGGATTTTTATCAGTTGAAGCCGTTGACCCATCACCAAAATCCCAGCTATAGCTTGCAGCATTTGTTGATGTGTTTGTGAATGTAACACTCAATGGGCTTGTGCCACTCTCTTTGTCAACTGTAAAAGAGGCTGTTGGTGCAGCAGCGGTATTATTGCTGTCATCAGTTGTTGCCTTATCTTTTTTGCAACCAACGAAAACCATAGCAAGCAATGCCATAGTAATAAAAACATTACTAAACTTTTTAAATTGTAGTCTCATAAATCATATAATTTAAGTTTTGCCTACTTGTTTACGGCTTTGGCAATCCGTTTGAAAATCACTTCAACGAATAAGTTATGTTAAAAAGCAGCAAATTTAATAAAAATGGAAGAAAATAGCAAAATCTAAATTTTCCTTTTGGAAACATTTTGCTATGAATTGTTCTTCATGTGTGTTTATGAATACTAAAGCATTTGCTTATCATTTGTTATAAGAAACACCATATTTGCGATTTTTTGGTATTTGTATTTTCTTCGTTTCTATAGTTCATAAAATGGGTATTTAAACCTACTAAATCTTATGAAATTTTATTCTTTGACATATCAATAAATAAATTTATTCCTTATCTTTGACCTGTTATAAAACATGAATATCAATAATTAATTAAACTTAATGTCTAATTTAAATCTTTAAAATTATGAAAAATGGTTTCTCAAAAATTCTTGTATTTACAGCTTTGACTGTAATGGGGTTCAGTGCAAAAATGCTGGCAACCGATTTGGTTGTTATCACCGGCGGAGGTGGAGCAACATACCCCACCATCAGTGACGCAATTACTGCCGCCTCGGAAGGCGACCGGATTATTGTCACACCTATTTCCGGTAATGCGCCTTTTACCGAAAATCTGGTTATTGATAAAAGTTTACAGTTCCTTTCAGCACAGGAAGGAGTTATGTTTGCAGTATCAGGAAGTATTTCCATTACACCTGCAAATGGCCGCACCATTACTTTTATCGGAATGAAAAACACAACAGGGAGCCTTGATGGGATTACAAGCAGTCCTGCCGGTGTTAGAACAACAATTAACATTTTGAATTGTGAATTCAGCAGTGGTAATATTAATTTAGACTACGACTATTATAACCTGAACCTTGCATCAAGCAAAGTAAATGGGAAAATAACATTTCGTTTTGGCAGGGTAATAGGAAATGAAATAACTGCTACAGGAAATGCTTTGGTTGTAAATACAGACTTTGTTCAAACCAACGACACAATTTGGATCTCCGGCAATAAAATTGTTGCAAATTTTGTAAATATTGATTATTATGGTGGATATAGCGGTATATACTATAACAACAATTCTCAATATTTTTCTATGTATAATAATTTTGTGATGATTGGTGATAATGACAGTTGGAACAGTACAAGAGCTTTTGCTGCCTGTATCTTTATTAATGCAGCAAAAAATTCCAATACCGGAAAAAACTTTGTGGTTAATAATACCGTTTCAAGGAATAGTATTGTTTCTGAAGTTAATTATACAACATTAGGAATTAACATTGTTAACATTCCCGCAAATGCATCCGTAGAAGTTATGAATAATCTAATTATAGGTGATAATACCAGACCTCTTGTTTATGGTCTGGTTACTGCTAATTTGAATAATAATACCAATGGCAATGTTGTGACCGGTAATCTCACAACAAATGCAGGCAACGTGTCAACAAGCTATACATATTTTGTAAATACTACCAATAAGTATAGTGGAATCATTGATAACGGAACAAACAATCTCACCAGCAATTCAAGTATTGGTGCTGATGGTAAATTGGTTGCCGGTTCTGATGGTATCAATGGTGGCAATGCCGATT
>JAVHQG010000073.1:0-1105 GCA_036171035.1 Bacteroidales bacterium | reverse complement strand
ATATCTTTTTCCACAAAACAAAACCACTCTTTGATTTAATCAACATAAAAATTAATCTGTAAACTTATTATTCGCATTATTAGCAAAACGGCAAAATTCCGTATAATACATTTTCTAACCGTTCAAAAATAATACTTCTATCCAAATACTTAAAAAATTAATGATAAGAATTTATTAAAGACAAAAGAAAACATTCACACACATTGCACAAAACCTTAAAATTTCATATAATTGCAAAAATGATTAAAAAATCCTTAAAATATTTTATACTGCTATGTATTGTCATCTTTGCGGCTTCGTGTACAAAAGAGAATCGATGGGAGTGCATTAAAAGAACTGGCACAACTACCATTGAAAAACGCAAATTAAACGATTTTACGCTGATGGATATCAATGGAAATTTCAACATTATTTTGATTCAAGACACGATAAACGAAGCTTCGATAGAAACAGGTAAAAACCTTATGCCGATGATTCAAACAGATGTCAGCAATGGAAGATTAACCTTACGAAATGACAACCGATGTAACTGGACTAGGAGTTATGCTGATGAAATTAAAATTTATCTACACATCAAAGACATGTATCAGATTCACGTGAATTCATGTTGCACAATAAGCAATACAGACACAATTAAATTGAATGATTTTTTTATTGAAGTTGCACAAAATTCAGTATCACACATAAATTTAACTTTAGACACTAAAAATTTTCAATTTGCACAACATTCCGGCAGTGGGACATATATCTTTAAAGGCATTACAGAATATAGTTATTATTACCAGAAAGGAGCGGGTCAAATTAATGCAACGAATTTTAAAGCGACTACAACACATGTAGTAAACAAGTCATCAGGTGATGTGCATGTGCAGGTTCTCTGGAAATTGATAATTGAATATACCGGAAGTGGAAATGTTTATTATAAAGGAAATCCAACTGAAATATATTACGCAGAAGCTCATAATCCCGGGCGATTGATAAAAGAGGAATAAACAGACAAATGCAGGGTTGGAATGTTGTACATCGACTTACTTCCTGAATTTTGGAATATATTTAGTTCTTGCAAGAAAACTCAGTGTCAGATAAGAAAATGTCAAGAATGAGG
>JAVHQG010000072.1:0-1107 GCA_036171035.1 Bacteroidales bacterium | reverse complement strand
ACACCAATGGAAGTCCTATTACAAAATAAACCACTACCGGAATATTACTAAAACATATTCCTTTTCTGCCAACAATTATTTATTTTGTCACTTGTTTCTGATATACTGTACTATACATGGTATTTATTGCTGAACTTATAAATATTTCATCAACAGAATTTTCATCTCTTGATTAATTGCAGAAGCCTTTGCACATGCAGCTATTGCAAAATTCTCATCTGAAGATGCAAAAATAATGTCTCTTGAGGAGTTTACAATAAGCCCACAATGGTTGTTCATTCCATATTTAGCGACTTCTGTCAAGCTACCGCCTTGTGTTCCAACACCCGGCACAAGAAGAAAGTGATTCGGGATGATTTCACGAACACGTTGCATATATTCTGATTTTGTTGCACCCACAACATACATCATATTTGATTCAGTTCCCCATTGCTGTGAGATTTCTAGAACTTGTTCAAACAGTTGTTTTTTCTCAAATCCTTGAGTAAACTGGAAATCAAAAGCTCCTTTGTTTGAAGTAAGCGCAAGCAAAATAATCCATTTACCGGCATATGAGAGGAAGGGTGTCACAGAATCTTCGCCCATATATGGTGCAACCGTAACAGCATCAAAGTTAATTGTTTCAAAAAACGCTTTCGCATAAAGTTTAGAAGTGTTTCCAATATCCCCACGTTTCGCATCTGCAATAATAAAAATGTCTGGGTGATTTTTCTTTAAATATGCTACAGTTCTTTCAAGACTTTCCCAACCTTTTGTTCCATTGCATTCATAAAAAGCAAGGTTTGGTTTATATGCAATGGCATGTGTATGTGTAGCATCAATAATTTGTCTATTAAATTCATACACAGGATCATCATTTTGCATCAGGAATTTTGGAATTTTAGTGATGTCTGAATCCAATCCCACGCAGAGAAAACTTTCTTTCTTCTTTATATTTTCAAATAATTCTTGCTGCGTCATGACTTAAAATCAGATTATTCCAATAATTAATTAATGGGATTTGAATTTAATAATTCCTTAAATTTTCAATTTTTTCTGCCCCTAATCCCTAAAGGGAAAATTATTAATAAAAGTAATTTGCTAATTACTCATTGCCCATTGCTAATT
>JAVHQG010000071.1:0-1108 GCA_036171035.1 Bacteroidales bacterium | reverse complement strand
TAAATTAAGAAATAAAAAAATATTTTAACGGATTTATGAGACTGTTTTTTACCACTTGGATTACCGCTTGGATTTTTTGTAATAGATGACTGGATCAGAGATTTCTCTCGTTGGTCGAAATGACTGTGGGGGGATGGGATGATGTTTAAATGGGCAATGGGCAATGAAAATTTGCAAAATTGATGAGAGAAGTAGAATTTGTTTGAAGAATTGTCTTACATTTTCTTATCTTGCGAAGTCATAAGTTAAAAAAAACATGATATAAAATCATGAAAATCAGAACAATTACGGCAGAAAATAAAATCACATTAGCAAACTACTTCAAACGCTTATATGGTTTCAAAGCTCTATTGCTGGTATTTGCATTGCGCGACCTGCGGGTAAAATACTCCCAAACCGTAGGTGGAATACTTTGGGCAATTGTGCAGCCACTGGCAGGGCTCTTATTGTTTAACTTTTTCTTTGGTAGATTGCTCAACATAGGGACCACCGGAACGCCCTATTATCCACTATTTGCGTTCACGGGAATGATTGCATGGTACTATTTTTCATACATCGTAGCATACTCTGGCACATCGCTGATTGAAGCACAAAATCTGATGAAAAAAGTCTATTTCCCCAAATTAATTCTCCCCATTTCAAAAGCATTTTCGGGATTAATGGAGTTCACAATTTGGCTATTGATATTGATTGTTCTAATCGTTGTATATCAATCATGGCCGGGAATAAGAATCATTTTTTTCCCACTGTTTGTTTTATTAAATCTGCTCACCGGATTAAGTATAGGAATATGGATCAGTAACATAACTTTTCGTCACAGAGACCTCATCCACATCATTCCATATCTGGTTGGATTCAGTATATTTGTTACTCCGGTCTTATATCCTGTCAGGCTGATTCCGGATACTTTGCATCACCTTATCTATTTGAATCCAATGGCTGGTGTAATTCAGGGCTATAGATGGTGTATTTTTAAAAGTGAAAGTTTTAGTATTTTTTATGTAGAGGGCTTTTTGCTGATGTTTCTTATTTTGATTTTAGGAATCCTTTATTTCAAGAAAGTTGAGCCCAAAATGGTTGATATGATTTGATGATTTGGAAATGAGAT
>JAVHQG010000070.1:0-1113 GCA_036171035.1 Bacteroidales bacterium | reverse complement strand
AAGCCTCATTCTTGACATTTTCTTATCTGACACTGAGTTTTCTTACAAAAACTAAGTATTAACAGATTTCTATTTCAATCCAAAAATGGAAGCCATAATAGCTTGGCGCACGTAAACTCCGTTTAGGGCTTGTGTAAAATAATAAGCTTTTTCGTTTTCATCAACGTCTTGATTGATTTCATTAACACGGGGAAGTGGGTGCAGAATCCTCATGTTGGGCTTGGTATCAGCAAGCATATTGTTTTTTAAAATATACGAGTTTTTTGTTTTTTCATATTCCATCAGGTCAGAGAAACGTTCGCGCTGAATCCTTGTCATATAAACAATATCAGCATCTTTAATAACTTCTGTGAAATCAGTATATTCGAAATATTTAATACCTTTATGGTCAAGCAGTATCTTATATTCTCCAGGGATCATAAGCTCTTTAGGCGATACAAAACAAAATGTAGGGTTAAAATCGACAAGCGAAATAATTAATGAATGCACTGTGCGCCCATATTTTAAATCACCAATCATAACAATTTTCAGATTTTCGAGTGTACCTTGTGTCTTTTGAATGGAATACAGATCAAGCAACGTTTGCGTGGGATGTTGATTTGCTCCATCGCCGGCATTGATAACCGGAACAGATGATACTTCACTCGCCAGTCTGGCACTTCCTTCAAGCGGATGACGCATCACAATCAGATCGCTATAGTTTGCAACCGTGCGAATAGTATCGTTTAGGGTTTCTCCCTTTGAAACACTCGATGAAGATGCATCAGTAAAACCAATTACCCTGCCTCCAAGCTTGTTTACCGCACTTTCAAAACTCAATCTGGTTCTGGTTGATGGCTCAAAAAACAAGGTGGCAACAACTTTTCCATCTAATATTTTTTGATTTGGATTTGCTTCAAATGTATCAGCAAGTTTTAAAATGTTAAGGTACTCTTCTTTTGTGTAATCTTCAATTGAGACAAGACTTCTGTTCTTCATCCTGAGGTATATTTGTAAATGAATAATCAGGATGTAAAAATAGATATTTTATTAAGATTGCTAACACTTGATGATATTTTGTTGAAAAGTTATTCCACATTGAATACCCTTTTTTATCCCATTGCTATCATTTAA
>JAVHQG010000069.1:0-5516 GCA_036171035.1 Bacteroidales bacterium | reverse complement strand
AATTACAACAATAAAAAAGGAAGTTGAACAATACAATAACGACCTAATAAAAAAGAATCCAAAAACGTTTGTTGCGAACATTATCCTTGCAAATGCTGAAGTTCCAATACCTGAAGCTCCGCATGACAATAATGGAAATATCACAGATTCGCTTTTCCAATATCGGTATTATAAAAATCATTGCTTCGACAATATTGATTTCTCAGATGAACGGCTCATGCGCACACCTTTTCTGCAAAATAAAATTGATAATTTTTTCAAAAAAACTGTCATGCAATACCCAGATTCTATCATTACGGAAATTGACAAATTGGTTGAAAAAACAAAGAAAAATATCCAGATGTATCATTTCATTGTAGCTCACTTTCTGAATTATTATGAAGATTCAAAATATATCGGTATGGAGAAAGTATTGGTGAGCATTGCCGATAATTATTATTTCTCCGGAAAAGCTATTTGGGCTGACAGTACATTTGTGAGGAAGCTTAAAAATCGTATTGAAAAAATCAGACCCAACATGATGGGGAACAAAGCACCAGACTTGAAACGACTTGAAACAAGTATCGGTGAATGGGCTACACTTTCGGAAATGAAAGCGAAATACATTGTACTTGTTTTTTGGGAACCACACTGCAACCACTGTCAGAAGGCTATTCCCAAACTTCACGATTTGTATAAAAAATACAAAAAGCAAGGGCTTGATGTAATGGCTTTTTATACACAAACAGACACCGTTGACTGGAAAAAATTTATTGAAGAAAACGATCTGGTTGATTGGATCAATGTGTATGACAGGTACTACCTTAGCAATTTTAGAAATTTATATGATGTTTTTACCACACCAACCTTTTATATCCTTGATGAACACAAAACTATTATTGCCAGAAAAATTGATATTGAAGCTATTGATAAATTTATTGAACGGCTGATAAATGAAGATTCAAAGCAATAATGTTACGCTATGAAAAAAATAGATAGATACTGTCAATAGTAGTTGTGATCTGTGTTATAGCTTTCTACATTAGGCTCCTTTTATCGAGAAAAGCAAAAAATGGTTTTTTAAAAGTCTCACTGATTGGAATCAATTTGTCAGATATTTTTATCCTGTTTCGTTCAATGTTTTCTATTTTTTCAACAGCAATGATATATGATTTATGAACCCTGAAAAATTTTTGTTCAGGCAAAACCTCTTCCATTTTTTTAAAATTCTGCAAAGTCATTATTTTTTTGTTTGGCATAACAATTCTCAGATAATCGCCCATTCCTTCAATATATAGAATATCAGAAAACATTATTTTTTCAAGCCTGAATTCGGTTTTTACAAAAAAATAATCATCTGTTGGATTTGTCTGTGATATCTCGCCTGCGGCTACTAAAGCCAACTGTTCGTGATTGATTTTTTCATATACTTTATCAACAGCTTTTACAAAACGTTCAAAAGAAATAGGCTTCAATAAATAATCTGTTACTTCAAGTTCAAACCCCTTGATAGCATAAGAATCAAAAGCGGTTGTCATAATAATATTTGGTTTCTGATGCAGCACTTCCAGAAACTGTATGCCGGTTAAGCGTTCCATTTGAATATCCAAAAAAATCAGATCCACTTTATTCGTTTTTAAAAAATTTAGGGGTTCAATAGCATTGTCAAATGTTTTTAAAAGGTTCAAATATGGCAGCTTCTCAATGTAACTCTCCATTTTAGCAATTGCTAATGGTTCATCATCTATTACAATACAATTGATTTTCATTATAATTGAATTTTTAAATTAATAGTATATTCCCCATTTTCTTTTGTAATTTCCAAATCGTGTTTT
Source organism: Bacteroidales bacterium (assembly GCA_036171035.1). Lineage (GTDB taxonomy): Bacteria > Bacteroidota > Bacteroidia > Bacteroidales > GWF2-35-48 > GWF2-35-48. The sequence goes on along the minus strand of JAVHQG010000069.1, from coordinate 3,702 downwards.
TTTGGATAAATCAATTCAAGTCTCCTTTTTACATTTACCAGCCCAATACCGCTGGTTCTATCTTTTTTATTTGTATCATTTTTTTCAAAATAATTTGTTGAAACAAACGATATTTCATTTTCTTCAATTTTTAAATTAATAATAATCCCCGGAGAGGGCAATTGTTTGAGTCCATGCTTAAACGCATTTTCAACAAATGGAATAAATAGCATTGGGGCAATCATTTTTTTATCTGTACTCCCATCAACTTTAAAAACAATATAATCCTGATTTTTCAATCGTAACCGTTGTAATGAAATATAGCTTTCGAGATATTCAATTTCTTTACTTAATAAAACTTTTTCATCAGATGTTTCATATATCATGTAACGCATTATTTCTGATAATTTAATTACTGAAGCAGATGCCTTCTCTTTATCTAGAAATATCAGACTGTCTATGTTATTTAAGGTATTAAACAAAAAATGCGGACTTACCTGCGAACGCAGCAATGCAAGTTCACTGGCTTGATTTTGGGTTATTAACTCAGCTTTTTGTTTTAGGCTTTTAATCCAATCAATCAGAACAAAAATAAACACAGCATAAATGCCATTCACAACAGATCCGCGTAATTGGAACAAATAGCTTTTCAAACTCAATACAATTGGTTCTGTAGTGTTGTTTTCGAGTATGCCATATTTATAAAAAACTAAAAATATCAGATCTTTTGCAAGGCTTATAAAAGAAATAATAACAACACATATCAAGATGCTGATGAGTTTCTTTTTTTGTCTGAAAAAGTAGGGCAAGGTGGCATAAAACAAATAGAAAGAAACAAAATTTACAAGCATCCAAAGACTAAATTCTTTGGCAGATAATTCATCTTTCCCAACGGGTTGAATAATTAAAAATAAACTTTGAAAAGTAATGTAAAACCAATACAATACATGGATTAAAACAATTTGTCTTTTTTTCATATTGGGAGTTTCTCGTGTTTTTGATTATTTAATCTATGTCCATAAAGTCAGTGTTAAATTTAGAATTTAGCAAAGCAATCTGACACTGACTTTACGAACAAACACTTTTACAAAAGTATAGATAGCATTATGGATATGCAAATGATATAAGTTTAAATCGAGGAACAATCAACTCCGGCTGACAAATCCATGAATTCATAAGGTGAAATGGTATCTATAATAGAAACCTAAAATAATCTTAAAATTTTAATACAAGATTATGCAATAGTAGTAACCCCTTCAAATAGTTGAATTAATGTGCATCTTTATGCTCATCATTCCCTGCTGCTTCAACGGTTCCTTTAATATTCAGAAGCATTGAATAATTTTTTGGATCGTTGGTAGTAACTGTGATTGTTTTATTTTGAGTACCACTTTTTCCTGCTGAATTAAACGATACTTTAATAGAGCTCGTTTCTCCTGGTTTAATTACCGTGCTTGGCGGATTTACTGCGGTACAACCACAACTTGCTTTTGTTTTTCTGATTACAAGATCGCCCTTACCTTCATTCTTAAATTTGAATTCATGACTGACAACGTCTCCTTGCTTGATTGTTCCAAACTCAAATGTAGCTTCTTCAAATTTAATTGCCGATGCATTATCTAGCTGATCTTTGCTAAATTTTGAGAAATCTTCTTCAATTGTAGCACTAATAGATAACTTATACGCAGCGTCTGATTTATCGTTAATAGTAAGATCAACACGATCCATTACAAAACCCCAATCATTTTTTTTGCTTGCATCATATGTCGCAATAATAGCTCCTTTTTGATTTGGTTTCAGCATTTCAGGAACAGCTTTCATTTTTATAAATGCAGGTACATCTTTAAATCCAATTTTTAGGGGTGCATCAGATAAATTAATTACATCAACACTATCGCTTTTTGATTGCGTATTTAACAGTTTCACAAAAGCAATATGATTAGTCTTTAATCTTAAATCACCCATTTTTTGAGGATAAACATCTTCTGTAGTTTTTGGTTTTTCCAGAACTTTTCCAAATATTCTTAACGTGTATGTTGCAGGTTCACAATTTGTAGTAACCGTGATAGTTTTATCAAAATTCCCCGGTCTGTTTTTAGGATCATACGTAGCCTTCACAAAACCCTTCTGACCTGGCATTACAGGAGACTTTGTCCAGTCTGGCGTTGTGCATCCACACGATGCTTTACAATTACTAATAACTAAAGGTTCGCCACCCGTGTTTGTAAAATTATATTGGAAAGTAATGGGTCCACCTTCTTCTTTAACTGAACCAAAATCGTGTTCAGAAACATCAAATGAAATTGTGGCATTTTTTGATTGAGCAATTATTACTCCTGACAACAAAAAAGATAGAATTGTGGTTACAATCAATGTTTTCATTACAAGTGAAATTTTAGTTTAACAACACAAATAAACGATATATTTTTTAACAAATTATGTGATGTGGAAATTTTTAACAAATTTTTTACACTATTTTACTAAAAAAAAAGGTTGCAGACAAGTAAAATACACTGACGATGAGTTATACCAAATACTATCGGTTATTGAGCTTACCAAAATACCGATTAATTTTTTATATCTTCTCAAAATATGTTTCAAATAGTTCACTATTTACTGCAACTGAAATCCTTGAATATTTTTCATCTTCAGGCTTTGGATGGAGTGTGAACTTTTTTAGCGGTACACTTGAAATATCTTTATCTAAAAGTGCCTGATAATCTTTATTGATAACAGCAAAAGATCCTGTAGGCACTGAGGGATATTTCTCGAAAAGTAATTTCTTCTTTTCTAAAAGTTCAATATTTTTTTGAATATGTTTAAGTGTCTCTTCCCTATAATTTTTTATTTGCTCTGCCCCCTTGTTAAATAAGATGTTGATGATTTGTTGAGCCACTGTTGAAATGGAGTTGTACTTATAAAGAGAACGGATTCGCATATGCTCATATAACTCTTTGTCTTTTGTTGCCACATATCCTATGCGAAAGCCCGATAGCCCTACAGATTTTGAAAACGAATTACATATGATTACGTGGTCTTGCAGCAGATCAGATATATTTGTTGAAAAATCATTGAATAAATAAAAATAAGGCATATCGAAAATAACTGTTACATTTTTTGCCTTACATCGGTTAATAAATTCAAGAAGGTCTTTCATTGGTGCTTGAAAACCCGTTGGATTCCCCGGATAGCACAACATTACAACTCCATCTGTTGGTGTAAAATTTTTCAGGTTGAAATCATCAAATATTTTAATATTATCTTTCCCGTTTACAGATAATATCTTTGACCATGAAAGCCAGTGATATTGTGGAAGCCAAAATAATGTATCCCCAAGTGATGATAGAATCAAATCAAGCCCGGCCATTCCTCCAGGCGTTATCAAAACATGACTTTCATCTAACGTAAATATTTTTTTAATAGTTTCAATAAGTTGAGGAATGCCGTTATTTGCAGAATATTGCTGTAATTGTTTCGTGTTAATATCCAGATATTTTTTGATCCAATTAAGCTCAATGGTTGTTACATCAATCACTCCTCTATGAAGTTTCAGAAACTTTCTACCGGTTTCAGCTTCTATTTTTAAAATATCTTCACCTATTCCTACAATCGAAGAGAAAGTAACAGGGCACTTGGGGATGTTCATATTTTTCAAGCTTTAATGCTACAAACGTATGAAAATTATAGTAAAATTAAAATAAAAATTAACATAAAATACCCATT
>JAVHQG010000068.1:0-5517 GCA_036171035.1 Bacteroidales bacterium | reverse complement strand
TTAAGAAGTGTTATCAGTGTTCTATTTTTTTTGTTCAGTGCTTCGCCGTAATACGGTTCTGTATTAATTTAAATGATAACGTTTCTTTAATGATTTCAATTGGAATAATAAAGCAGATCCTGCATTAAAAACAGCAATGGATGCCAAAATAATAGAAAGTCTCATCCATGGCATATTGTTTTCATGTCGTTCTACAGCCAAGTAATATAATGTTCGAATCCATTCGGCTGCTCCGAGAAATAAAAAAATCTGCATCATGCGAGCAATCCAATATTTTTTTATAAGTAATAGAAATGGGAGCAAAAAACTTATAAGTACCAAAGGGTATAATGAGCTTCTATAAAAATGTGCACATAGAATTAGTGCGCAAATGTAAACCGGGATTAATCTGACAGCATTCATTTATTTTTGTTTTGTAAAGCGAATTCTGATAGTATTAAAAATAAAAAACCCCGAACATGTCGAGGTTTTTTATTTTATTGGTTAAAAAGATTTACTTTTTACCTTTTTTTCCACCTTTTTTCTTTGATTCTTCTTCAGCTTTTGCAATTGAATCTTGTCTTACTTTTTCTTGTGCAGCAGAGATAGAATCCTGAATAGCTTTTTCTTTAGCAGCTTGGATTTCAGCTTGAACTGCAGCAATTGAATCAGCTTTTGCAATTGAATCCTGACGAACTTTTTCTAATTGTTCTGCACTTGGACCACATGCAACAAAAACCAATGTACCTGCTACTAACATTAATGATGCTAACTTTTTCATAAAAATTTAAATTAAATTAATAAATTATTTGATAAACGATGGCACAAAATTATATCAATTTTTGGAATGAAAAAATATTTTTAACCTTTTTTTTAATAGATATTAACATTTTTTGAACAAAGCTGCATACATTTGCTTTTTGTTGCACATTTTGATCAATGATTTAGGGTAACCTATAAAAAAATAAAATGATAGATGGTAGAAAATCAAATCTTAAAATAGCACTATTTATTTTGTTTGTTTTATTGGGCTATAATGTCGCATTCACTCAAATACGCAATGAAACACCTCGTCCATGGAAGTTGAAAAACTATGGAAATAAAGCCATTCAGAGTGGTGACATTTATTTGGCAATAGATTATTTTGAGAAATATTGTAGCCTGAAACCTGATAAAAATATGGCAGCATATACCCTTGCTGCACTTTATGAGAAGTCGAGAGATTATGCTAAATCTGCGAAACAATATCGAAAAGTTTATAAAGCTGACTCTATAAAATTTATTTATGCTCTATATAAATATGCCTTAATGCTGAAATCAGAATGTCACTATGATTCTGCGCTCATATTTTTTAATCAATATAAAAATCAAAATAAAAATCTTCGGTCAGATAAAATGCAAAGTGCTTTACTTGTCAATGATATTGAGGGTTGTACGCTTGCTTTAAAAGCAAATGAGAAGAAAAATAATATTAAAATTATTCATCTTGATACATCTATAAACAAGCCACATGTTGAATTTTCTCCAATGTCAATTGATGATAATACATTTTTATATGCATCATTGCGGTCTGATTCAATGCAGAGTTTTGTTGATGAATTGGGTCATTTGCGAATGCCTGTACGTGAGTTTTATAAAGCAATAAAGAAACACGATCAATGGGTTGGAGGATATGAATCACCATTTCCCGGAAATGAGTTAAATGTTAATGTTGGTAATGGAGTGTTATCAATGGATGGTAATAGATTTTATTATACTCGTTGTGAAGAACTTTTTGGGAATAAACTTATATGCGCCATAAATATGTGTAAAAAAAATAATGGCAAATGGGGAAAACCTGAAAAGTTGGGAAATAAAATTAATCTACCGAACTATACTTCAACACAACCTGCTATTGGAAGCAATTTAAAGAACAACAACGAAATACTTTATTTTGTTTCAGATCGTAAAAATGGTAAGGGTGGACTGGATTTGTGGTATGCCGAATATGATATTAAAAAAAATATTTTTAAAACACCGAAAAACTGTGGAGGAACATTAAATACTCCGGCAAATGAAATGACTCCCTTTTACGATTTTGACACGCATTCGCTTTATTTTAGCTCGTCTTGGTTCCCTGGATTTGGTGGACTTGACGTGTTTAGATCTACTGGAGAATTAAAAAGTTGGTCAAAACCTGAAAATATTGGTACACCGATAAATTCTTGTGCTGACGATATTTATTATGTGGTAGCAAAAAACAGAGATGATGGTTTTTTTGTGTCTAACAGAAAGGGTGGTGTTGCCTTGAAAAGCGAAACTTGTTGCGATGATATTTATTCTTTTACAGAGCTTAATAAAATTAAACTGTATGCACAAGGACATGTAATGTTTGCTGATAGTAATATAATAGATGGTATTATGAACGACAAAACATTTAAAGATACAGCTCGTTGCCGGCAACCTGTGAAAAATAAAATTGGCAAATTAATTGTATCGCTGCATCTTTATGACAAAGAACTCAAACAACGATTTCTTGTTTCAACAGATACAACGAATGAAATAGGTGAATATATCTTTAAAATTGAGCCTGAAAAAGAATATATTGTGACGGTTGATACGGCTAATTTTTTATCCCGAGAGACTCATTTTAACACGTATAATATGGTGCATTCCGATACGTTAAAATTAAAGCCGATAGCTTTGATGAAAATTCCAATTGACCCAATTATTATTAGAAATATATATTATCCTTTTGATAAATCTTTTCTCACCGATGATGCCATGAAATGCATTGATTCTACTGTTTTTTTTGTAATGAAAAATTTACCTGAAATCATTGTTGAAATTAGTTCTCACTCCGATAATAAAGGTAATGATGATTATAATCGAAAATTATCGCAACAGAGAGCAGAAAGTGTGGTGCATTATTTAATAACTAAAGGAATTGCTAAAGATAGATTGATTGCAAAAGGCTACGGTATGCTTCAGCCAATTGCTCCTAACTTCAATTCAGATGGAACAGATAACCCTTATGGGATGGCGAAAAACAGAAGAACTGAATTTCGGATTGTGGGTTCATTAAAAGAGAAATATTTTAAAGTAAGAGAGGATGACTAGAATAGAAAAAATATTTACAAATCTGTTTTAATTTTTTCCACTAGCGAAATTTTTTCAATTACCATTTTTTTATCAACGGCTTTGCACATATCATAAACCGTAAGCAGAGCAACAGATACTGCCGTAATTGCTTCCATTTCAATGCCTGTTTTTCCGATACATTTTACCATTGATTTAATTTGAACACCTTTTTCTGTAAGTGATGCCCTGACATCTACTTTTGTTATCTGTAGAGGGTGACATAAAGGGATCAAATCTGATGTTTTTTTTGCAGCCTGAATCCCTGCAATCTCGGCAACAGTTAGCACATCGCCTTTTTTTATATTATTTTCTTTAATCAGTCGAACTGCTTCTGCGTTTAATGTAATGAAACCTTCTGCTTTTGCAGTACGTATCTGATCCGGCTTGAAGCCAACATCAACCATGTTGGCTTTGCCGGAAACATCTGTATGTGATAGTTCTAAATTTCCCACTATTATTCAGTGTTTGTGCTTTTTAAGACATTTAACTTAATAACTCTACAAACTTTATAACTTTATAACTTTCTACATTAAACAACATTCTAATTCACAAACTGTTTTGCATAATACTTTGCAGAGAGTTTTTCGCCTGTTGCTTTTTCAATCATATCATTCCAATTGAACATCAGAGCTGGTTTAAAGATTTTTTCAACAAAGAACTTTCCTACTTCTTTATTATTTGTAAAGCCTTGATTTTTATAATCTGTTGTTTTCACAATTTTATCGCAAATATGATAATACATTTGTGAAGCGAGCAGTTCTCCAAGCAAATAATTATGATAATAACAAGGAGATGTTGCAATGTGAATTTTCGAGGCCCAGTCTGGTTCATTCCTGTCAGTCGGCCTTTTTAGCATTTGATATTTTTCAACCAAATCCCACCACAGCTTGTTTAAATCCTGATCAGGATTTGCATACATGCTTTTTTCAAAGCGATACATTACTTGTGCCCAACGGCTAAATGTTAGTTGTTCCAACCGTAATGATTTAAATCCGTTGTCAGCTATTTTAGTCACTTCGTCATCGCTGATTCCTAAATTTTCTTTCATCCAAGCAGGATTGGTTGCCATACGACCAAAAAACATTGCTACTGCTTCTGTAGTGAAAGTGTGAGCAGGTTCTCTTAAAACATATGGTAATATTGTGCCTATATTCTTATCGTAAACAGCGTGACCAAATTCGTGTAACATTGTGTTCATCCATTTTGCATTTTCTTTAACATTACATAGCACGCGAACGTCGCCTTCATTGTCCATATCAATACAATAGGCATGTTGGTTTTTCCCTGGTTTTTCAAACAAATCGCTGTTTTTCATTATATCATCAACCGGAACGCCAAGTCCACTATAATATTTTTGTGTAAGGGCAACCAAATCTTTTCCTTTATAATAGGTATCAAAATCTACTGAGAAAATCTTTGGTGCTTCTTGAAAAAATCTATCCTGATAGTGCCATGGCATCAGGTTTTCTTTTTTCACATTGTATCTTTTTACAAAATATTCATCAATATCATTTTTCAATGAAGCAAAACTCTCACGGGTTAAGTTATCGAGTTCATCAAATATTTTTTCAATTTCCTGTGGATCTTGTTCGCTAAGTTTTAATCGCATTTCATGAAAGTTGCTGAAGCCGCATTTTTTTGCAGCTTCATTTCTCATTTTTACCAGTTTTAAAATATCTGCTGCAACAACAGATCCAATTTTTTTATGTGCCATCCATGTATCTTTCAATTCATCAGACTTTGTTGAATTTGAAAGCACGTCTTCAATTTGATTATCGGTTAACTTTTTACCTTTTACTTCTGCACGGTAATTTGAATATTTTTTCTCGATTTCAATCTGTTGACGAGTCATTGCGTTTAGCATTGATGTATCAAGCTGATTTTCGAGAAATCGGTTATAATAAACTAATAAAACACGTTTCAATGTGTCGTTTGTTACAGCATTTGATTCTTTTATTTTTTTTAATTGAGCAAAAACAGAAGTGTCTGCAAAAACTTTTGTTAACTGAATTTGTAGGTCTTCAGATTTTTTATAATCTTCATCTTTTCCTGAAATAGAAGCGTTAAAATAGGCAATATTTACAGCCTTATTTAAAGGAATAATTTTCGCCTCAATTTGCTTAACAAGTTCTTTTAATTTTATATCCATAGTTTCCGGTTCTTTGTTATTACAACTAATAATTATTGTTGCAAAAACAGCAACAGTCATAAATCCTGATACAATTTTCATTTTCATATACATTCAATATTAATGAATAATTTATTTTAAGCATGATGCAAATTTATCAACAAAAAGGAATAATTGATACATTTATATGAGAATTTAATTAAACCCGTATTACTCGCCCTCTTTATGTTATTTTAATATGATTTTATTCAAAAGTGAAAAATCACCGTCTTTGACGGCGGTTATGTAGT
>JAVHQG010000067.1:0-5538 GCA_036171035.1 Bacteroidales bacterium | reverse complement strand
TTAATTATTTATAGTTAATTTTTTTTTGTTATTTTCTTATTCACTTTATGCCCACAAAACTCTATGTTCTAGGGCAACAACTATTTCAACAGAGTCCATTCAAAACCATCTTTTTTATCTTTAATATCAAATCCAAGTTTTGCTAGTTCGTTCCTGATTTTATCAGATGTCTCAAAATCTTTTCTAGCTTTTGCATCTATTCTTAAATTTAACATCAGGTTTACAACATCGCTCATCACTTCATTTCTCGATGACATTGTATTTTCATTTTTAAGCCCAAGAATTTCAAATATAAATACCTGAAAAATATTTTTTAACTCTTCAAGATCTGCTTTATTAATGGTGTAAAGTCCCGCAGCAATTGCATTGATGTTTTTCACAGCATCAAATAAGTGTGCAATAAGAATTGGGCTATTTAGATCATCATTTAACGCCTGTAGGCAATCAGCTTTCAAGTTTTTTATAGACGCAGTAGTCGTATCGGTGGCTTTTATTTTATCAAGGGTAGCAGTTGCAGCAAGCATTCGTTGTAGACCTTTTTCAGCAGACTGAAGTGCTTCATTTGAAAAATCGAGAGTGCCTCTATAATGCGCTTGAAGAATAAAGAAACGAATGGTCATCGGGCTGTAAGCCTGCACCAGTAATTTATGCGATCCGGTAAACAGCTCATCAAGTGTAATAAAATTCCCTAATGATTTTCCCATTTTCTGTCCATTAATGGTAATCATATTATTATGCACCCAATAATTGACAGCATCATATCCTTGTGCGGCCACTGATTGGGCAATTTCACATTCGTGATGTGGAAACAATAAATCTATTCCTCCACCATGAATATCAAATTTTTTCCCGAGATATTTGGTACTCATTGCAGAGCATTCAAGATGCCACCCCGGAAACCCATCACTCCATCTCGATGGCCAACGCATAATGTGTTCGGGTTCTGCTTTTTTCCACAAGGCAAAATCAAACGAATTGCGCTTTTCACTTTGTCCATCAAGTTCACGTGTATTTGCTAAAAGATCATCCAGCACTCGACCCGATAATTTGCCATAAGAAAATTTTTTGTTATAGTTTTCTACGTCAAAATATACAGATCCATTTGTTTCGTATGCAAACCCATTCTCCATGATTTTTTCAATCATTTGAATTTGTTCAATGATATGACCTGAGGCACGTGGCTCAATGCTTGGTTTTTGTACGTTTAATGAATCCATAGCTGAATGATACCTGTCAGTGTAATACTGTGCTATTTCCATGGGTTCTAATTGCTCTACCCGTGCTTTTTTGGCTATTTTATCTTCTCCTGTGTCGGCATCATTTTCCAAATGACCAACATCGGTAATGTTTCTTACGTATCTAACCTTATATCCTAAATATTTCAAGTATCTAAAAAGCAGATCAAATGTAATTGCCGGACGTGCATGCCCTAAATGTGGATCGCCATAAACAGTGGGACCGCAAACATAAATACCTACAAACGGTGTGTTTTCGGGAATAAATTTTTCTTTTTTTCTTTTTAGTGTGTTGTATAAATGCAATAAATGCTCCATAGTAAAATTCTGTTAAACAGATGCAAAACTCTGAAAATTTACTGTAAAAAACAAACAGAAAGGGATCTTTGAAAAATTTATATTTTATAGCAGTTCAAATATGAAAAGAATGTAGGCAAAAAGTGTTTATCGAATAATCATACCGGCTCCAACAGTTTCATTTGTCCCTTCGTCAATTAAAATCAGACTACCGGTAATTCTGTTAAATTCGTATGGGTCATAAAATAGTGGCTTTGATGTCTTTATGCTGATATGAGCGATGTCGTTTAGTCGAATATTTTTATCCTCGAAATTATGTTCAAGGTTGTTGATGTTAATTTTAGATTTTATTTCAGAAATAATACACTGGACATCGTTTGTTGTGTGTTTTACAATGTATTTTCCGCGAAGGATTAATGGTTTTTCATTAAACCAACAAATCATCATTTCAATATCTTTACTATTACAGGGAATATCGGTTGTTGGGACAATCATATTTCCTCTGCTGATATCAATATCACTTTCTAAAGATATAGTTACAGATTGCGTTGAATAAGCTTCATTAACATTTTTGTTGAAAACATCAATTGATTCTATTTTTGTTTGTAGCCCTGATGGTAAAACGGTTATGTCTTGACCTTTATGAAAGGTGCCACCGGCAACTCTTCCTGCATAGCCTCTATAATCATGAAACTCATCTGTCATTGGTCGGATAACAAATTGAACGGGAAAGCGGGCTGCTGCACATAAATTCTCTTTTTCAACCGGGATTGTTTCTAAAAGTGTTATTAATGCCGATCCTTTATACCAAGGCATATTGGTTGATTTCTCTACAACATTATCGCCAAACTTTGCACAGATTGGCACGAACAATATTTCTTTTGCATGAAGTTTTTGAGCGATTTTATTAAAATCAGATTGGATTTTATTAAAAATTTCTTCACTGTAATTGACCAAGTCCATTTTGTTTACACATACGGTCATGTAACGAATCTGAAGCAATGATGCGATGTAAGCATGTCGGATTGTTTGTTCAGAAACGCCATTGCGCGCATCAATCAGAATAATTGCCAAGTCAGCAGTAGATGCACCTGTAACCATATTACGGGTATATTGTATGTGTCCGGGCGTATCAGCAATGATAAATTTCCTTTTTGGTGTATGGAAATATCTGTATGCAACATCAATCGTAATGCCTTGTTCGCGTTCAGCTCTTAGTCCATCTGTTAATAGAGCCAAATTTACGCCTTCTTCTCCTTTACGGCGTGTGCTCTCTTCAATTGCATCAAGCTGATCTTGGAAAATTGCCTTGCTGTCATAAAGTAAACGTCCTATCAGTGTGCTTTTTCCATCATCAACACTTCCTGCCGTTGTGAATCGGAGCAAATCCATATTCAAATAATCTTTAACAATATCTTCCTGCTGAACCATTAATATATATTATTTTTGAATTACGATTTTTTTTTTTTTAGCATTGAACAAAACCCCCAACTGAAACACAAATTGCAAGTTTCTTACAACTTATTCAAATCGTCAAAAATCCCTACGATTCTTTCCAAATCCTCTTCTGAACTGAATGGGATAACAATTTTTCCTTTTCCCAAGTGATTCATTTTAAATTCAATATCTGTCTTAAAATATTTTGTAAGATGAGCTTTTAGATTAATAAACTCTTCTGGTGTTTCAAATCTTTTTTTATGTTGTTGAGGTGCTACAACTTCTTTTGTTTGTTCAGAAAGTTCACGAACCACTTCCTCAACCTTACGAACAGAAAAATCATATCTAATTGCTTGGTTATAAACCATTAGTTGCATTTCCGGATCATCAACGCTTATTAAGGCTCTTGCATGACCCATTGAAATTTCTTTATTTCTAAGTCCTAGTTGAATTTCGGGAGGAAGTTTTAGCAGGCGGATAGCGTTTGAAATTGTGGATCTTTTTTTTCCAACCCTTTCACTTAATTCTTCTTGTGTGAGATTGCATTCGTCAAGAAGTCTAACAAAACTAAGTGCTATTTCAATAGGATCTAAATCTTCGCGTTGAAGATTTTCAACGAGAGCCATTTCTAGCATCCCTTGATCATCGGCTACCCGAACATATGCCGGAATTGATTCTAGACCAGCCAATTTTGATGCCCTTAACCTTCGTTCACCGGATATTAACTGAAAATGTCCGTCATCAACCATTCTCACTGTTATTGGTTGGATTATGCCAATGTTTTTAATAGATGTTGCAAGTTCTTGTAAAGCTTCTTCATCAAATTCTGTTCGAGGTTGATATGGGTTTGCAACTACGGTATCAATATCAATAAATGAAGTTTTTCCGACAATAATTTTATTGTCATCTGTTGCTCCTTCAAGCAGTGCTTCAATTCCACGTCCTAATACACTTTTTTTTATTGCCATTTTATTCTATATTTTCAATTATTTTTTCTGAATCTGGTAAACGAGTCATTGCATTTTTCTGAAGAAGTTCGCGTGCCAAATTAAGATAATTCACTGCACCTGTGGATGCTGCATCATATTCAACAATTGATTTCCCAAAACTAGGGGCTTCACTTAATTTCACGTTTCTATAAATGAGTGTGTTGAATACCATTTGTTGAAAATGCTTCTTTACTTCTTCAACAATTTGATTTGAGAGTTTCAATCTGGAGTCATACATGGTAAGAAGAAACCCCTCAATTTCAAGTTCCGGATTCAGCCTGCTTTGAATGATTTTGATTGTGTTCAGCAATTTTCCGAGACCTTCTAATGCAAAATATTCACATTGCACCGGGATAATAATTGAATTGGCGGCAGTGAGGGCATTTACAGTGATAAGCCCAAGTGATGGTGAGCAATCAATAAAAATAAAATCATAGTTATCTTTTATTTTTTCAATTACATGCTTCATCACTTTTTCACGATTTGGGAGATCTAGCATTTCAATTTCAGCACCTACTAGGTCTATGTGTGATGGAATAATATCTAATCCGTGTATTGCTGTGTTGAGAATAATGTTTTGTGGAGGTACTTCATCTATTATTGATTCATAAATGCTTGTTTTTATGTTTTTTATTTCAAATCCGGCACCTGACGTAGCATTCGCCTGTGGATCGGCATCAATAAGTAACACTTTATGTTCCAAAACAGCTAAGCTGGCTGCTAGATTGATTGCTGTTGTTGTTTTTCCTACTCCACCTTTTTGATTTGCAATTGCAATAACTTTTCCCATCTTTCAACATGTATTATTTAAAATGCAAAATTAGGTTATTTATTTAGAATGCTTATTGCTACGGTAGCGACTTTTAAACAATTAAATGTACTTTTTAAACACTGTGTTTATAAGTTTTTTGCGATTTGAATGTGAGCCTTTTAGGGTCGCTTTGAATTTTGATAAAAAAATTTATCGTGCCGTATAGGAAAGATTTTTTTAATTAAAATTTTGAAAATTATATAAAATAGCGTTGCCATGATTAGCCCCAAACATGCACCGCCAACAATGTCAGAAGGATAATGCACGCCAAGATAAATTCTACTATATGAAACAGCTATTGGCCAGAGAAGTATGAACCAAAGATATTTTATTCTTAATACCATTATAGATAGGATTGCAACGCAGAATGTATTTGCTGCATGTGATGAAACAAAACCATACGTTCCTCCTCGATAGTTGCTAACTGTATGAACCATATTTTGAAGGATTAGGTTGTGAGTGGGTCTATATCGCTGAATGGAGTGCTTTATCAGATCAGAAATTAGATCTGTGCAAATAAATGCCAGAATGAGTAGTGGAATAATTAGTAGTGCTTTTTTATCATATTTTTTCAGGATAAGATATATAATCATCAGATAAACAGGAATCCATGGAAGGTGTCCACTTATGAGCCACATTGGATAATCGAGCCATGAAATATGTGCACCGTTTAAAAAAAGGAATAAATAGGTATCAATTATTTTTAAAGATTCTAACAATGTAGCTTATTTTAGTGATAGTTTCAAAAATTTAAAAGGTGTTATTAACT
>JAVHQG010000066.1:0-5557 GCA_036171035.1 Bacteroidales bacterium | reverse complement strand
AGGGTAAAAAATGCTAAAATTTATAAAAATAGACTTTTCGGAGAGGGCTCAAAAAATGAGTATCCATATTTCAGAGCAAAGCCTGCTTAACCAAATTTACCATGATGAGTTTATGAACGAGTACTATTTCAGTATAAATTCAAAATCCTCCATAATCGGATTAGTAAGCATTTTCTTACAAGTTTCAGTAATTACAGATGATGCCTGGTCTTTATCGGCAGCTTCGATTTCAAGCGTAATATGCTTACCGATTCTCACATTTGATATGGTTTTATAGCCAACATTATTCATAGTTGACACAACCGCCTTTCCCTGTGGGTCAAGCAAAGCCTTGAGTGGCATGATATTTATTTCTGCTGTAAATTTCATATAATATATAATTTCAAAATTTATAAATCCAGTTATTAATTGCCGACAAAAAAATATATAGTAAAATAATAAGAGGGATAGCCAAAAAATGCAATAATATCAACAACAATACTGATATAAAAATAAAAATAAACCGCAATCTATTTTTAGCAAAATGAAGACTTTTAAACTTCAATGAAAACATTGGATATTCAGCAATAAGCATGAAAGACTCAAAAACAGCCAAACCCATCAGCAACCATGGATTCAGAATCAATTGATTTATCCAAGGAATATTATTATACACTAGAATCAAGGGCAATGAGCCAATCAACATAGCGTTGGCAGGTGTTGGCAGTCCCACAAAAGAGTCAGTCTGTCGTTCATCAATATTAAATTTTGCAAGCCGTAAGCCAGAAAAAATCGCAATCAAAAAAGGAACCATTAATGCAATCATAGCTTTTATGCTTAAATCGAATGAAAAATCATTAATTCCTAATGACTGTTTCATAAGTTGATATGCAATAACCGCAGGCACAATGCCGAAGCTAACCATATCAGCAAGCGAATCGAGTTCCTTGCCCATAGGAGAATAGGCTTTCAGCAAACGAGCCGTCATGCCATCAAGAAAATCAAAAACCGCTGCTATGCCAATGAGTGCAGACGCTATTGTAAGATGACCCTCAAACGCCATTACAACAGCAATGCTACCAGATAATAAATTTAAAGAAGTAATAGTATTGGGTAAATGTCTGAGAATATCTTTTCTGTTTTCCACTGTTTTAATATTTGAACGCAATATTTTTGACAAAAATAAGTTATTTTTTGTAGTTTAGCAGATTGTAAGATAAAATCGCATATCCCTTTTAAACTAATTTTATAGTAAATCCATTTATGATAAAATATTTTCTGATAATTATTTTGATTTTCATAGGTATCTATGGCTTTTCGCAAGTAAAATACAGCAACGAATTTCTTGCAATAGGTGTTGGAGGCAGAGCCTTTGGGATGTCAAATGCGAATGTTGCCATTGTTGATGATATCACCTCCACGTACTGGAATCCTGCGGGATTGTTGCAATCGCCAAATAATCTGCAACTTGGGCTTATGCACTCAGAATATTTTGCAGGAATAGCAAAGTATGACTACGGCGCAGGAGCATTAAAAATAAACGACAACAGCACATGTGCACTTTCGCTGATAAGATTTGCAGTAGATGACATTCCAAACACACTTGATTTAATTGATAAAAATGGACAAGTGCGATATGACAGGATTAAATCCTTTTCAGTAGCAGACTATGGCATATTTTTTTCTTATGCTCGTAAAATGCCTATAAAAGGGCTGCGAGTTGGCGGCAATGTAAAAATAATTTCTAGAAAAGCCGGCGATTTTGCATCTGCATGGGGCTTTGGCTTTGACGTAGCAGCACAATACGATTATGGCAAATGGAAATTTGGTGCCATTGGAAGAGACATCACCTCAACATTTAACGCATGGAGCTACAACACCGATGAACTCAAAGACGCTTTCATCATGACAGGGAACGAAATTCCTGAAAACTCACTAGAGATTACCCTTCCAAAACTAATTTTAGGTGCTGCCCGAACCTTCACTATCAAGGAAAATTTTGGAATCACCGCAGAAACAGATATTGATCTTACTTTTGACGGAAAAAGAAACGTGCTATTGGCAAGCAAAATTATTTCTGGAGATCCACATATTGGCGTTGAAGCCGACTACAAAAAAATAGTTTTCATCAGATGCGGAGTCGGCAATTTCCAGATGATTAAGAACTTCAACAACAAGAACGATATAAGTGTACAGCCCAATATTGGTATCGGATTCAAATGGAAAAATTTTGGTATTGATTACGCATTTGCCAATTTGGGTGGTGCATCCATTGCACCTTACTCAAATATTATTTCCATTAAATACGCCATAGATAAAAAATAAATTTTATTTTTTGTATCTTTGAGCTTGGTTTAACAAGCAATTAAAATGCGGATCAAGCTATTCATCATATTTTTGTTCATAGTTGTTATGGGCTTCGCCCAGACAAATAACAATCAATGGATTCATTATGACCAGAAATATTTTAAATTCCCCATTGTTCATGATGGCATCTACAGAATCACAAAAGCAGCTCTCGATCAGGCAGGCTTCCCGTTTAGTGAACTCCAACCAGACAATATTCAAATATTTGCAAGAGGAAAAGAGATTCCAATCTACATAAAAAATGATGTCCCACTCTATTTATTTGATGCAACAGACTATATTGAATTTTATGCAGAAAAAAACACCGGTTGGCTTGATTCCTCATTGTATGATACTCCGCAACATCAAGCAAACCCTTATTATAGCCTGATTAACGACACCATAAACTACTTTATTACATTTAACCATTTAACTACAAATCTTAGATACCAGATTGAAACAGACACTAGTTATCAGGGATATACACCACAAGCCTATTGTATAAAACACGATCATTACAACTATACCGCAGCATATAGTGATCTTGCCGATGGAAACCCCTTATATAGTGCAGGTGAAGGATATGTTGATGGTACTTTTTATTTTAATGCCCCGGTTTCAAAATCCATTCCAGCCACCAATATTTTTTCAAGCGGACCACCGGCAACGCTTAACTTGTCATTTTCAAGTATTTCAAATGCCAGCGCTCAAGGCGTGAATCATCACGTGATGACACAGATAAACAGTAATTCAATTGACACCCAGTTTTATGGGCATACTGTAATAAATATTAGCCAATCCATTTCTGCATCTGATTTGCAAACCTCCAATTTAATCAGTTTATCAATTATTAATGATTTATTTCTTGCATCAGATATTAATGCGCTCTCGTACATTTCACTCACTTATCCGCACACATTCAATTTTGAAAATTCAAAATACTTTACGTTTACAGTACCACAGCAAACCTCTGGAACAAAAATTCTAATAAATATCAGTAACTTCAACAGTAGCACAACCTTACCGGTATTGTACGACCTATCTTCAAGAAAAAAAATAATTGTTACAGCCTTACCGGGGAATATTTTTAAAGCATTACTACCAAACACACCAAGTGCGCAAAGTTGCATCCTTGCAGCAACATCAGAGATCATGAGTGTAACAGGGATTATTCCAGTTACGCCAACTAGTCAATTTACGGATTATATTAACATATATAAAAATGCAGATTACATTATTGTATCGCATCCATTACTAATGACAGAAGCACAAGAATATCAAACATACAGAAACACAACCGGATATACAACTGCACTGTTAAACATCAATGAATTGTATGATCAGTTTGCCTTTGGAGTAAACAAGCATCCTATGGCAATAAAAGGGTTTTTAGAAGCTGCTATAAGAACGTGGACCAACATACCCAAAGACCTGCTGCTAATAGGTAAGTCAACACATGCAAAATTTTACAGAAACAACCCTGGCGTATATGCCTTAACGCTAGTGCCTTCAATAGGTTGGCCATCGAGTGACGGATTGTTTTCTGCCGGGTTAAACGACCCGGGAACATTTATTCCCGCCATTCCTACAGGAAGAATTTGTGCACAATTACCCGAACACGTGAGTTGGTATTTGAGCAAAGTACGTGAATATGAATCGAATTCGCCTGCTGAATGGATGAAGAATGTGCTACATTTTGGCGGTGGAATGGATAGTTCAGAACAGACTACTTTTCGACTTTATCTGGAAAACTACAAAGCAATAATTGAAGACACATTATTTGGAGGAAACGTAAATTCCTTTTATAAAACCAGCTCCATGCCTATACAGCAAACTCAGCTCCAACTTATTAATGATTTGATTCGTAATGGCAGTACACTACTTACTTTCTTTGGTCATGCAGCCGCAAACAGCTTCGACCAGAGTATTGAAGAACCGCAAAACTTTAACAACCAAGGTAAATACCCATTTCTTTTAGCAAATTCATGTTTTGTAGGAGATATTCATCAAGTTCCAACCTCTTCGAGTTATCTACCAAGTATGAGTGAGCGCTGGGTTCTCATTCAAAATCATGGTGCGATAGGCTTTCTTGGTTCAGTTGGAGAAGGATTTTCAAACTACCTAAATACTTTTTCAACAGAATTTTATCACCAGATTGCCTCAGAAAATTATGGGAAAACTTTTGGATATTGCATCAACCAAACTATGAAAAAATACATGACACAATACACAGGCGATCAGCATGTTATTAATACCTGTTTAAACATGACATTACAAGGTGATCCAGCTATAAAAATAAATTCATTTACAAAGCCAGATCTTACTGTTACCCCTTCAGCGATTACATTTGATCCTAATAATATCACAACAGAATATAATGATTTTAATGTAAAAGTTCAGATTAAAAATATTGGTATGGCAACCCATCAATCATTCATGGTTGAAATAAAAAGGACATATCCTGATAACAGTTTTGATATTTATGACACCATAGTAAGTGGCTGCAATTACATAAAAAATATTTCACACAAATTTGATGTAAACATGATAAAGGGAACTGGGTTAAACAAAATTACCGTTTCGCTTGATGTCAACGGAATAAACAGCTACGGCTCAATAGATGAATTATCTGAAAACAACAATATTGCAAGCATAGATTTTATGATAACATCAGCAGATATTTATCCTGTTTATCCCTATCAGTATGCCATATACCCCAACAACACAGTTACATTAAAAGCCTCTACGGGATACCCATTTGCACCAACAGCATCTTATATTTTTGAAATAGATACAACAGATTCATTTAACTCTAGCCTATACCAAAGGTCAAATCCAGCCATAGTTCAAAGCGGCGGAGTTGTTTCGTGGACTCCAACGATTACCTTAGAAGACAGCACGGTATATTATTGGAGAGTAGGAAAATCGGGCAGCACAACCACATGGAACGAAAGTTCATTTATTTACATAAAAGGGAAAACAGGCTGGTCGCAAGCACATTTTTTCCAGTTTAAGAAGGATTATTACCAATGGATTGAATACAATAAGTTAGCAAGAAAATTTGAGTTTATAAGTACACCACAAGGATTAATAGCTCATAATGTAGGGCTAGCTGATGAGTCAAATGAGTATTTGCAAATACAATTCAGAATAAATAGTGGGGTTCTCTGTAATCAAGGACAAATGGAGAGTTGTGGTCCAAGCCAAAAAGTTCATATTGCAGTATTTGATA
>JAVHQG010000065.1:0-1120 GCA_036171035.1 Bacteroidales bacterium | reverse complement strand
TTAATTTTTATGTTGATTAAATCAAAGAGTGGTTTTGTTTTGTGGAAAAAGATATTAATTGTTTTGATAATATTGATTTTTGGTGTCGGTGGCGTATCATTTTATTATGTTTATAAGACCATATATCAACCACACGTAATCCTGCAAGGCAAAAAGACTGAATTTTTTTATATTCATACAGGATGGAAATTTGAAAATGTTTTAAACGCATTATACGAGAAAAATTATGTGACAAATAGAGGGATTTTTGAGTGGTTGGCAGAAAAGAAGAAACTCTCTTATCATATTTTTCCGGGTAAATACAAGTTGCAAGAGAAGATGAGTTATAATGAAATTATTAATTTATTGCGATCGGGGAAACAGATTCCAGTTGAAATTTCGTTAGATAATTTGCACACCAAGCAGCAGATAGCATCAAGGGTGGGCAAAGTTTTAGAAACAGATTCTATGAAAATTATGGAGTTGTTAAATGATAACGAATATCTAAAAAAATTTCATTTCAACAGTAAAGAAGTGATTACTGTTTTTATTGCTAATAAATATATTTTCAATTGGAACACTTCAGCAGAGCAATTCTTTAAACGAATGTTAAAGGAAAGTGAAAAATTTTGGAATAAAGATCGTATGAGAAAGCTCGGTGAAATGAATTTTTCAAAACTCGAAGTGTTCACGCTTGCTTCTATTGTTGAACGAGAATCATTCAGAAAAGACGAGAAAAATATCATTGCAGGTGTTTATATGAACAGATTAAAAAAAGGTATGCTCCTGCAAGCCGATCCAACAGTGATATATGCCACAGGTGATTTTTCTATTAAAAGAGTTCTCAAAAAACATCTTGAAATAGATTCGCCATACAATACCTATAAATATACCGGTTTGCCTCCAGGACCAATTTGTCTCCCTTCCATTTCTTCAATTGATGCGGTGATTGATTATGATAAAAATAATTTTATGTATTTTTGTGCGAAAGAAGATTTTTCAGGATATCACAATTTTGCTGAAACGTATGCTCAACACATGATAAATGCTAAAAAATATCAGTATGCTTTAAATAAAATGAATTACTAACTGATGTTACGCAAAATTGATTTGTTATAAACATTTTATGATGAGCAATAGG
>JAVHQG010000064.1:0-5574 GCA_036171035.1 Bacteroidales bacterium | reverse complement strand
TTAGTGTTCGTTTATAAAGTCAGTGTCTGATTCAGAATGTTCGAGTTCGAGGCTTTCGATGTTTTGAAAGTTAGGAGTTTACTGATGTAAATGACTGACTTGAAAAACGAGAGTAACGAAGAAATCGGACATTATGAACAGACACTAATTAGAGTCCGGAGCTGATGTTTATCAGTCGGATTTTGTTAGAAGATTGAAATATGATATATTCCGACATTGACTCTGGTATTTTCTTTAAAAAGTTTTTATATTTTTACCAAAACTTTTTTACAAACGTATATTATTTTTTAATAAAACACAAATTTATAGAGATGAAGAAACAAATTGCAGTTACGTGTGTTAATGATGGATTGAAATATTATTTTGAGCCGGGGACAGATCTTTTCCAAGTTGCTGAAAAAATAAAACCTAATTTAAAATATCCCGTATTGGGCGCATTGGTGAATAATGAACTACAGGAAATGAGCTATGAATTGTTTCGTGCTAAACATATTCGTTTTATTGATGTTGCAGATCCAATGGGGATGAGAATGTATATTCGCTCTTTATGTTTTATTCTTTTCCGCGCATTTTATATGCACTTCCCTAGTGCAACGTTGAAAATCACTCATGGTGTATCTCATGGTCTTTATTGTGACATTACGTGCGAAAATAAACCGATTGATGAAAAAACCGTAGCAGAAGTTAAAAATACGATGCTGGAAATAATCAAACAGGATATTCCTTTTCGCCGCGAAGAAATGCCCAACGACGAAGCTGTTGAAATGTATAAAAACGATAAGCAGCATGATAAAGTGTTGCTTTTTAAAGATCGTAAAATAATGTACACCTCTGTGTTTTTTTTAGAAGACACCATTGATTATTTTTATGGCTATTTGGCAGCATCTACAGGATACATAAATGTTTTTGATCTGATACCCTATCATGGCGGAATGTTATTAGGCCTTCCTAATCCTTCGCATCCTGAAGTGTTAGATACGCTTGTAAGAGAGGAGAAAATGTTCGATGTTTTTAAAGAACATAAACAATGGGCAAAAATTCTTGGTGCTGAAAATGTTGGTAGCCTCAATGATATGATTGCTCACAATCAAATTAGTGAAATCATTAAAATTTGTGAAGCACTACACGAAAAAAAAATTGCTGAAATTGCTGATGAAATATGGTCTAGAAAAGATAAAGTACGGATGGTTTTGGAAGCAGGTCCTTCTTCTTCAGGGAAAACCTCGTTTTGTAAAAGATTATCAATTCAATTGCAGGTACTCGGCTTCAAAACCATGATGATTTCAATAGATAATTATTTTGTAAATCGCGAAGAAACACCAAAAGATGAAAATGGTGAATACGATTTTGAATGCCTTGAAGCAATAAATGTTGAACTTTTTAATCAGAACCTGCTCGACCTGATGGCTGGAAAAGAAGTGTTATTGCCAAAATTTGACTTTGCTCAGGGTAAAATGTTTTTTAATGGGAAAAAGACTGTGGCATCAGAAAATTCAATTTTTATTATTGAAGGAATTCATGCGCTAAACCCAAATCTTACTGCAAAAATTGAAAACTCGTTGAAATATAAAGTATATGTTTCTGCACTTACACAAATATCAATTGATAACCATAATCGTATTCCAACTACTGATAATAGGCTTTTGCGTCGAATCATTCGTGATTTTAAATATCGGGGCTACAGTGCTTTAGAAACATTAAAACGCTGGCCTAGTGTGAAACGTGGAGAAGACAAAAATATTTTCCCATTTCAAGAAGAAGCAGATTCAATTTTTAATTCTGCTCTTTTATATGAAATCTCTATGATGAAACGTCACGCATTGCCATTGTTAAGCGAAGTTCCACAATATGAAGATGTATATTCCGAAGCCGTTCGCCTTATTAAATTTCTTTCGTTTTTTACTGATATTAGCGAACATTACGAAAGAGAAATTCCCCCTACTTCTATCTTTAGAGAATTTCTTGGTGGTAGTAGTTTTAAATATTGAAAATAGATTAGGTGTTTAGTTGCTGAAAAATAACAGAAAAACGAATGAAGACGTACACAAAATATTATTCCATTCAAGCTCCTCCGGATGAGGTTTATGCTGCACTAACAAATGTGAAATCAATTGCACTTTGGACTAACGAAGAAGCCGTGATGTCAACAGAATTGGGATCAGAATTTTCTTTGTGGGGTGGAAATATCGTTGGGAAAAATATTGAATTTGTTGAAAATGAAAAAATTGTTCAACAATGGTATTTTGATGGTCAAACCGATGATTCTATTGTTACAATAATCCTTCATCCAATTAAGCAGGGAACTTCTATTGAATTAAGACATGTAAATATCCCTGATAGTGAATTTAACGAATTTGTTGATGGGTGGAATATCAACTATTTTGGTGCGTTAAAAGATTTTTTTGAAGATTGATTAATATTATCACAACCAATTGTCCATTGCTAATCGCCCATTGCTATGCTTCCAAGAAAATTAAATAAAAAGAAAATCATTAATGATCCTGTTTATGGGTTTATTAAAATTCCCGGTGATTTATTTTTTGATATTCTTGAACATCCTTTTTTACAACGTCTTAGAAGAATTCGCCAACTTGGCTTGGCTTGCCTTGTTTATCCGGGAGCCATTCACACTCGATTTCAGCATGTTCTCGGGGCAACTCATCTTATGGGGCAGGCAATCGAGGTAATTCGCAGTAAAGGCCATGTGATTACTGAAAAAGAAGCCGAAGCTGCAATGATTGCAATTCTATTACACGATATTGGTCATGGTCCGTTTTCTCACACGCTCGAACATTGTATTATCGAAAACATTAGTCATGAAGAGTTATCACAAATTTTCATGAACAGGCTGAATACTGCATTTCATGGGAAACTTTCTGTGGCTATAAAAATATTTAATAATACGTATCACAAAAAATTCCTCCACCAGTTAGTGTCTTCTCAACTTGATATGGACAGGCTCGATTACCTTAACCGCGATAGTTTTTTTACAGGCGTTTCCGAAGGTGTTGTAAGTTCTGACCGTATAATTAAAATGCTTCAGGTTGTTAATGATAAACTGGTAGTTGAATCTAAAGGAATTTATTCTATTGAGAAATTTTTAATTGCCCGCAGACTAATGTACTGGCAAGTGTATCTGCATAAAACAAGCATTGCCGCAGATCAAATGTTGATTAAAATTCTTAAACGGGCAAAAGAACTTGCCTTGAGTGGTACAGAGCTTTTTTGTACACCTGCGTTTCATTATTTTTTATATAAAAAAGTTTCATTAATTGACTTTTCTGATATAAATAATCCTGCTTTAGATAATTTTGCACAGCTCGATGATGACGATGTGATGGCTGCTATTAAAGTATGGACAGCACATCCTGATTTTGTTCTTTCTTATTTGTGTATTTGCCTTATTAATCGTAAATTGTTTCATATTGAGTTACAAAAACAACCTTTTGATAATGCAAAAATTGAAGTGATTACAGAAAAAGTAAAGAAACACTATCATCTGAATAAAACAAATCTAGGTTATTTGGTTATCTCCGGATATGCCTCCAATAGTGCATATTATGCCGCCGATGAAAAAATAAATATTGTGCATAATAATGGCTCTCTTACTGATATTGCTGAAACTTCTGATATGTTCAACATGGCTGTGATTGCAAAAACTGAAATGAAATATTTTCTTTGTTATCCGAAAGAAATTATTCTCTGATATTTTCAAAAATTACTAACACATTTCGATTTTGTTTGATTGTCTCTTGTATCAATAAATTTTAATTGAGGCATTCCGTTTAACATGTCTAAAATCTGCTTGTTGTTTAGTTTGCTATTGCCTTTATAACTGATTGTACAGAGCTTTTGTAGTTTTACAATTTCCAATGGCAATTCCTGAATCAAATTATTTTTAATATTTAAGCCTTGAAGGTTCGACAAACGGCTGATCTCTTTACTGATTTTTTGTATCTTGTTAAATTCAATATTAAGTTCCTGCAAATTAGATAAACTCCACAATTCATCTGGCAAATCTGTTAATAGATTATTCCATAAATAGAGTGACTCTAATTTTGAAAGTTGACTTATTTCGGTCGGTAGTTTTGTGATTCTGTTTTCTCCAAGTTCTAGCTTTTTTAAGGCTGTCATCTTTCCCAAAAGTTCAAAACAGTTTTTCCAGTTAAGTGTTGCATTGCTGCTCACATCAATATCTTGCAAATTATTTAATAAGGTAAGTTCATCTGGCAAGCTGGTAAGCTCATTAATGCTTATGTCCAGATATTTTAGTTTCTTCAAATTCCCAATTTCACCCGGAAGTGTTTTGATGTTGTTAAAACTTAAATCAAGTGCTTCAAGTGTGCTTATTTTTGAAAGCGTTTCAAGTGCTTGTTTGTAATCAAGTGCGTGGATGCCTCCAATAGAAATATATTTTAATGCCGGAAGCTTGCCTAACATAATAGGTAAATTCTCAAAAGAATTACGCCGTAGAATAAGCGTATCTAAACCAATAAGTCCCGATATTTCAATCGGAAAACTGTTAATTTTATTATAACTAAGATTGAGCTTTTTTAGTTTTACTAGTTTCCCAAATTCTGGTGGAAGGGTTGTCAAATTGTTTCTTGTTAAATCCAATTCTTGTAGATTAACCATCTGTTGAATACTCGACGGAATATTTTTTATTTGATTTCCTTCAATTTGTAGTTTTTCAAGGCTTGCTATGTGTGTAATATCTTCAGGAAATGTCGAGAATTGATTCCAACTGAGATCAAGAATTTTTATTTTTCGAGATTTAAGTGGTAAATCCGTGAGTTTATTGTATGATAAATCTAGTTCTTCTATATTCTCGAGATTACTGATTTCTGAAGGCAATGTTTTCAATTTGTTAAATGAGAGATTCAGAGTAGATAGTTTTTTTAAACTTCCGAGATCTGTAAATAGTTTTTCCCAATCAATGTTTTTGCAAGAGATTAACTCAAATTTTTTAAGATTTTGAAATTTAACAATCTCTGGAATTAAGAGTTTATCGTAATTTAAAAGTAAAAGCCATTGCACTTTATCGGGATTTTTTAATCCCTCTTCAATGGAGTAATATTTTATTGGATCTTGTATGTTATCCTTTGTGTTTTGCGCAAAAATACAAGGTTTGAACAAAAACACAAAAACAACAAATAGTATTGGCTTAAATAATTTCATTTTCTATAAGTTTAGTATCAGCAAAAATAATCATTTATGTTTTATAAATCTTTATTGTTTGAATTTTTGTTTCATGCTATAGGCGTTTTTATACCTATTTTTACATTCAGATGTAATCTTTCTATAAACTCCTTTGAATTCAAATAGATGAGTCTACTCCGAAAAGTCCAAAAAATATTTTCCAGCGATTTTTTGCCCTTGATCCCTGAAGGGAAATCGCTGAAAATCAGTGTGCCTTTAAAGTCCCCTTTAGGGGATTTAGGGGTTAAAAGACTTTTCGGAGTGGACTCAATAGATAGATTTTGCTTTTAAACAGATAAGAGTAATTTTGCAATAATGTAAATAACTAACATTTCTCACTTGCAATAGTATCGTAAACACTGACCCGAAGGGTCA
>JAVHQG010000063.1:0-1123 GCA_036171035.1 Bacteroidales bacterium | reverse complement strand
TATTCAAATTAAATCCCTTCGGGATTAATATAAAAATGAAGTGAGAAATGTTAGATGTTTATATTATAAAGCTGAAATTTGAGGATGAGATAAAAAAAATAAAGAAAAATGAAATAAATCTGTAATTCTTTTAAAAAAATACATAATTTTGAATCAGTAAAAACTTAAAAAAAACTATAAAAATGAGTGTTTTAGTAAGTAAAAAATCCAAAGTTATTGTACAAGGGTTTACTGGTACAGAGGGAACCTTTCATGCTACTCAAATGATAGAATATGGGACAAATATTGTAGGTGGTATAACGCCTGGGAAAGGTGGTCAGACACATATTGGTAAGCCTGTATTTAATACAACAAAAGAAGCTGTTATTGCCACAGGAGCTGATGTATCTGTAATTTTTGTACCACCACCATATGCAGCAGATGCTATTATGGAAGCAGCAGATGCAGGGATCAAAGTTATAGTATGCATTACAGAAGGGATACCAACCAACGACATGGTACAAGTAAAAGAATATATGAAAGGCAGAGATTGTCGTTTAATCGGGCCAAACTGTCCTGGAGTGATTACACCAGGAGAAGCAAAAGTAGGCATTATGCCAGGGTTCATACATAATAAAGGTACGATTGGAATTGTTTCCCGTTCAGGCACTTTGACATATGAAGCTGTTGATCAAGTATCAAAAGTTGGATTAGGTCAATCAACATGTATAGGGATTGGAGGCGATCCGATTATTGGTACAACTACGTTGGATGCTGTGAAGCTTTTTATGGCAGATGCAGAAACTGAAGGAATAATCATGATAGGAGAAATTGGTGGAGGCATGGAAGCTGAAGCAGCCTATTGGATTAAAGAACATGGGACAAAGCCTGTGGTTGGGTTTATTGCAGGGCAAACAGCACCAAAAGGAAGAAGGATGGGACATGCAGGAGCAATTATTGGTGGTAAAAATGATACAGCTGCTGCAAAAATGCAAATCATGAGAGAATGTGGGATTCACGTAGTGGAATCGCCGGCGCATATTGGGAAAAAAATGGGCGAAGTTTTGAAGAAAAATAAATAAAGTTATAAAGTTATAAAGTTATAAAGTTATTAAGTTATTAAGTTATTAAGTTATTAAGTTAT
>JAVHQG010000062.1:0-5647 GCA_036171035.1 Bacteroidales bacterium | reverse complement strand
TGCAGGCTTTTGAAAATCAAGGAGTTTACTTTTGTAAATGACTGTTTTCAAAACAAGAGTAACGAAATTATTGGCGTTTTCTTGCTGACACTACATAAATTAATGTTTACAAAACGAGGGTTTGAAATCTAAAAATTCAGTTACGCTTTGATTGGGTGTTGTTTATTCAGCATGGAAGGTAAACGATTTTTTTTGTAATAAAAAATTCTTCGGAAAAGAATTCTGAAATATTATAAACTGATATGGTTTTAATAAAAGGAGCAATTTCATCGTTAAAATCACCACCTTTGAGATAAATAATTCCGTTTTTTATTTGGTTGTTATTTCGTTTGTGTATGTTTTTTTTAACCAGTTTTACAAAATCAGGAAATGCAGTAACAGCACGGCTTACAATAAAATCAAAAGGTTTGTTCAACTGTTCAATCCGTAGGTGTTCAGCAGTGACATTTATGAGTTTCAAATTTTCAGCTACAGCTTTTACCACCTTGATTTTTTTTTCAATTGCATCTGCTAGAAAAAACGAAACTTTTGGAAAGATAATAGCAAGAGGAATCCCCGGAAAACCACCACCTGTTCCGGCATCCAGTATTTTTGTGCCTGCATTAAATTGAGTAAATTTTGCAATCGAAAGAGAATGTAAAACGTGATGGATATAGAGCATATCAATATCCTTTCTGGAAATAACATTAATTTTTGCATTCCAGTCGGCATAAAGTGTTCCAAGTTGTGCAAACAGTTCAATCTGCTCTTGTGTGAGATTTGGGAAATATTTAAGTAATTCTTTCATTATTTGGATCAATCAAACAGAAACAGAAAAAGAAAAGAAATGGAATGAAATGAAATAAGAGTGGGAGCTAAATATGGTCATTTTTTGATTTGAGAATATTAAAAAGCAGCTCACGAGCTCTAAAAAGTTGTGCTTTTACGGTTCCAATAGGAAGTTGCAATTCTTCAGCTATTTCTTCGTATGAAAATTCATCAAAATATCGCATCTGCACTAATGTTCTATAGCGTGGTTTGAGTTTTTTTACAACTGTACGCATGAGTACAATTTTCTGCTCACGAATCAGCTCTTCTTCCGGATCCAACAAATCTGACGCTATAGGTGATTCATGGGAATCGTCATCATCACTATCATTCAGGCTATATCCATTTTTCTTTTTGCGACGTAAATAATCAATACAATTATTGGTAGCAATCTTAAATAGCCAAGTGCTGAACGCAAAAGCAGAGGTGTATTGATTGATGCTTTTAAAAGCTTTTCCAAATGCTTCAATGGTAAGATCTTCGGCATCAGTTCTATTAGAAACCATTTTTAATAACATGTAGTAAATGGAATCTCTATAACGACCGAGCAGTTCTGCATAAGCCCTTTGGTCGCCTTCAATAGCCTGATAAACCAATACGAGATCTTGTTTGGCTTTTTCGGATAATTCGTGATTTACTTCGTCCATTGATACCGTGCTCTTTTATTAAAATAATTTGAGATTACAATATTGAAATTTACAAAAAGAATTATGAAATCAAAGATTGGCAAAAATAATAATAAATCCATCTCCTTTAGTCGCATTGTTAAAAATAAAAATACATTGTATTGAATTAATAATCGAAAGCCATAGATTCCAAGGGCAGAGTAGAAGAAAGGTTGATAGAACAAACATGCTATGAACGATATGTAAAATAGTACTCTGGTGATTGGTTCAAGTGCTAAAACAAATATATGAAGCGGTTTGTAAAAAATACCCGTAGTCATATGGCGTTTTTTTTGAAAAATCCAGTCATCATAGGATGGTTCAGGTTTAGATCGGGTATAACTTTCTTTTCCAAATTCAATTTTAATATTTTTTGAGGTTGCCGTTTCATTTACAAAAAGATCATCGTCTCCTGATTTAAGGTGTGAATGAGAGGCAAAGCCCTTATGCTTAAAATAGAATGATTTTCTGTAGGATAAATTTCTTCCAACACCCATGTATGGCATATGCGATAAGGCTAGAGAAAGATACTGCATGGCAATAAAAACTGTATCAAACCGTATAAGTTTATTTAGAAAGCCGGGACTTTTTATGTATCCACCATAGCCAATAACTATATCTGTTTGGCTGTTAAAATTATTAACCATTGATTCAAGCCATTTGTTGGTTTCTGCAAAGCAATCGGCATCAGTAAGTAATAATAGTTCGTTTTTTGCAGCCTTGATACCAACATTCAATGCAAGCTTTTTTCCATGAGTGAATTTTTCGTCTTGTTTGATAAATGTTGTACGCAAATGCGGATATTCTTTTTGAAAGTTTTCAAGAACAGTTTCTGTGTCATCTTCAGAACAATCATTCACAACAACAACTTCAAAATCAGGATAATCTTGTGTAAGAATTCCAGGAAGAAATTGCTGTAAATTGTCTGATTCATTTTTTGCACAAATCACTATTGAAACTGGCTCTTTCTTTGAAACAGAAACTTTTTTTTTGTAAAAAAGCAACCTGCTGAAAATTGCATAATAAATTATCTGTATCAACGTGCAGCACACTAAAACACTACCTGTGGCAAGAAACCAGGCATTTGCTTGTTGTAAAAAATGTATCACTTACTTTAATATTAAAGTGCAATTTTAGACATATTTATTATCAGAATTAGGCTATCTGCAAGAATTTTATTGACAAAGAAACAACGATTTATTAACTAATAATTTATTGTACTTTTGTCCAGCGGTCAACCACATGAATAGAAAGAAAACGATATTTTTAAATTATATTCCTCCGATTCGGAATATCTATCCATCAGCGGGTTTGTCAATTTTGAAAAGTTTTTTACAGCAAAATGGATGGTCTTGTAATGTGAAATACTGGAATATCCTTATGGAGCATGTTATGGCTGATTATCCTTATTCAGACAAGCGTGATATGCTGCCGTTTATGTATATGCTTGCCAAAGAATATCATGATTTTGATGCTGAAAATTCCATTATTAATTATTTGAAAAATCAAAAACCTGAAATAAAATCAGAGAATCAATACAGTGATTTTATGAATCAGGCTGTTGCCAAAATTCAGCAAATAATTGATGTGGAATTTAATAAAATTAATCCTGACGAAGTTTTGATATTTGGTCTTTCTCTTAAATTTTATCAATTTATTCCTGCAATATTTTTTGCACGTGCATTGAAAAGAAAGTTTCCAAACTTGTTTATTGTCATTGGAGGCATTCGTAACAAAAGCATTGCGATGGAATATATGGAGATGTGCTGTGATTTTGATTTTGCCATATGGGGCGAAGGTGAATATCCTCTGTTGCAGCTATGTGAGCTGTTGCAAAGTAATCAGAAGGCGTTCAGTAAAATTCCAAGATTAATTTTTAGATCCGACAAAACAATTTGTATATCTGAAATATCAAAAGGGCAATTTCTTGACTTTAAAAAATATATTTTCCCTGATTATAGCGATTATGTTATTACCGATAAATCTGCAATTATTTTTCCTGTGAACTCAGTGCGTTCCTGCTATTGGGATAAATGTAAATTTTGTATTTTTGGTGAGGATTATGTGTATCGAGAACGTGATCCTGAAAATATTATTCAAGAAATTGAAGCATTGTATCATCAGTATGGAATGTTGCACTTTCACTTTATTGATAATGATGTGATTGGAACCAAGCCTAAAAGATTTGAAAAACTGCTTGATTTATTGATTGAATCTAAGGCTAAATTGAATGTTAAATACACTTTCTGGGCAGAAATTATTCATAAAAATATAACAGCAGAAATGTTTAGAAAAATGGAACTTGCCGGATTCCGTTCAGTAAATTTTGGTATTGAGGGAATATCTGAAAGTTTGCTTAGAAAAATGAATAAAAAAACAAGTTTTGCCGATAATTTATTTGCTTTAAAAACTGCTGCACGCTTTAATATTCAGCCTGGTGGTAACATCATTTATAACTTACCCGACGAAACAAAAGATGATGTGAAGGATAGTATAAATAACTTGCATTATATGCGATTTTTATTCGCAGACAATATTCATCCATTCTCTTTTAGTTACAGAGATTTTGTTTTGCAGAAGGGCACGGGTTATTTTGACATTATTTCTGATGAAATTGTTGAGCAACATACGTTTAATCACATTGCTGCACTATTGCCAAAAAAATTTTTTGAAAATAGAAACCGATTTAATCTGTTTGGATATTCAAGGCAAACAATAAACGTGAATGAATGGAACGAGTTTAAATTATTTGAGGTATTTTACAAACAGGCAAACTATACTTACGAATTCACCCAAAATGAAAGAAAAATTGTGTATGCAGAATATAAAAATGGTAAATTGTTGTACTCTTTTATTGTTGATGAAATAAGGCTTGCTATTCTAAAAATGTTAGATGATAAAATATATTCATTTAATACAATGTGCTCGTTATTCAATAAAATTAATTCAGATATTTGCGAAGAAAAATTAATTGCAGAACTAATTTTTTTAAAAGAAAAACAAGTTGTCTATTTTGATGACGAAATGAAAAACATTACATCTGTTGTATTAACTTCAAAGCTAGAGTAACGGAATTATTGGCGTTTTCTTGCTAACATTAATTGGTGTTCGTCAATAAAGCTAGACACTGATTAACATAAAGTTAGAACTTAAATCCAAAAGTTATATTCCCTATTGGAGTAACGCCGGTATAGGCTTCATCCGCCATTTTATCAGTTTTGTAACCATTTGTGTTTGTATATTTGAGCCCTCCACCAAAATTTAAATCAATAAAAATATTCTGAAATACTGAAAATTTAATGCCTACTAATGTCCCAAAGCTAATTGTAGAAAAATAATAGAGTTTATTACCTGAAGGATATTGATTGTATGTGTTATACGAATAAAGAGAGTTTGTATAATAAAAATATGAAGTATTTGTTGCGTCAAGATAACGATACTTAATAAAAGGAGCAGCATATACAGTTACATTATGACCTAATGAATCTGATGATTGCTTGAGTTTGCGATTGATCCGATATTGAATTTCCACATTCCCTCCAGTTTTTATTTCGGCACTATTTTCTTTTAAAATCGCACCTGCACTAAGCTGAATGCTTGATTTTTCATTGATTTTTCGTTCATACGTTAACATAAAAGTGTTTCTAAATAACTCAATTGCATCAAGTCTCAACTCATTTTTATAATCGACTTTAGTCTCTTGAGAAAATGCGACAATACTAAAAGCACCAAACATGAATATCATTACAAATTTTTTCATAGTAATTTATTTATAAGTTTTCTTTTCAAACGTAAAATTACATCATATCGTATTTCAATGCAATAAATATACAAAAATTTATTCGCTCAAAATCTTTTCAGCAATTATATGACCATGCGCAGTTGCGTAAATTATGGAACGGGTTGCACCCGAGCAATCACCGGCAAAAAATAGGTTGTTAAATTTATCATTATTCAAGTAATTTGAATAAAACTTTATTTCTGGCGCATACACAAGATTATCAGGATTAGCAACACCTGGTATAACTGTCTCAAGGTTCTCAATAAAGTCAATAATACTTTCGATGATTCGCCTTGGGAAAGCCAAATTTATATCTCCCAAAATATACGAGTTTTCATCTAATGTTGGAAAAACACGATAAATATTTTTTGTTCGCTTTGACTGTTTAAAATGA
>JAVHQG010000061.1:0-5651 GCA_036171035.1 Bacteroidales bacterium | reverse complement strand
TGTTTTGAAAACAGTCATTTACAAAAGTAAACTCCTTGATTTTCAAAAGCCTGCACACAACCTCGCTCAACCTGTCACAGGCAGGTTGCCGTGAAAGCCTCATTCTTGACATTTTCTTATCTGACACTGAGTTTTCTTACAAGAACTAATTAAATTTAAAAAAATGATTTGGATAATTTTTGGAGTATTTATGCTCATCAGTTTTTGGGTTAGCAATCAGTTAAAAACAAAGATTCGTGAATATTCACAGATTCCCGTAAATCGTGGGATGACAGGAAAAGATGTTGCTGAAAAAATGCTTCGGGAAAATGGTATTTACGATGTGCAGGTAATTTCAACAGAAGGAGAACTCACAGATCATTACAATCCTGCAAAGAAAACTGTGAATTTGAGTAAAGATGTTTATAGTGGGAGTAATGTTGCGGCTGTTGCGGTTGCTGCTCACGAGTGTGGACATGCGGTGCAACATGCTAGAGCATATGGTTTTTTACAGATGCGGTCAGCGCTTGTTCCAATAGTAAGCTTCACCTCAAATTGGATCCAATGGGTTTTGCTGGCAGGCGTAATTTTGATCAATACTTTTCCATACCTATTATTGGGTGGTATTGTATTATTTTCTTTAACTACTTTATTTAGTTTTATTACACTTCCTGTTGAATTTGATGCCAGCAATCGTGCACTTGCATGGTTAAATATGGCTGGTGTTACCACATTTGACACACATGATAAAGCAAAAGATGCGTTGAAATGGGCTGCTTTAACTTATGTTGTTGCAGCACTTTCATCTCTGGCAACCTTATTATATTATGTTTCTATTTTTACCGGAAGCCGAAGAGACGATTGAGCATATCCGTCTATAGCTACCTCAATGGAGCTTATTTGTAGCCTAGTCTTTTATTTATTATAGAATTTAAAAATTGAAACTTTTTTTTGAATTCTTAAAAATTTATTTATTTTTATAGAAAATAAATCAATATAAAGAATGATTTTTTTTAAACAAACTAAACAATTATCAGAAAACGCAATAAAGTTGGTCTTATTAATCATCCTATTGGTATTTAGTAAGATTGAGCCTACAATTGCAAATGATTTGAATAAAAAGGTAAATAGCCTTAAAAATTATTACACGACCTCTAGTTCCGATACGTCAAAAATTAGGTTGTTGAACGAAATTGCTTCCGCTTATTTCAAATCACTTCCGGATACATCGCAATTATTGTTGAAAGAGGCACTCAATTTGGCAAATCAAATTCATTTTCAGATAGGTTTGGCAACCACATACCGTAATATGGCTATTCTTGAACGTTATAGGGGAAATTATCAGTCGGCAATAGATTTAACTGCTAAATCTTTAAAAATTTACGAATCAGAAAGAGATGAAAAAGGGATAGCAAATTGCTATGATAATTTAGGCGTAATCTATATGGAGCAGGGTATTTACTCTAAATCCCTTGATTTATATATGAAATCTGTTCAATTGCATGAAAGTCTATCTGATAAGGTTGGAACCGCTTATACTCTAGGCAATATTGGCATATTATAT
This sequence comes from Bacteroidales bacterium, assembly GCA_036171035.1. Lineage (GTDB taxonomy): Bacteria > Bacteroidota > Bacteroidia > Bacteroidales > GWF2-35-48 > GWF2-35-48. Next base: position 4,108 of record JAVHQG010000061.1, on the reverse strand, counting down.
AAATTACAAGGTGACTATAGAAAAGCATTTCATTATTTTTCAAAATCCCTGCATCTTAATGAGCGTTCACAAGACATCAAGGGCATTGCAAAAGCACATAATTTACTTGGGTCAATTTATAGAATACAAAATCAATTTGATGAAGCGATTCTTTGTTATAGAAAATCATATCAGCTAAGTATAAGTGTTTCTGATAAGTTTGGGATGGCTTTCTCTATGGAATATATTGCGGAAGTGTTTCAGGCAAGAGGGAAATATGAAATTGCAATAAATTATAATAAGCAATCGATGGAGCTTCGGGAAGATATTGGAAATGCAACAGGTGTAGCCCAAAATTTATATAACATAGGAAACAATTATTATCTCTTAAAGAACTATAATATGGCCGAAGGTTATATTCTTAAATCATTACAACTGGCTAAAAAAATTAATTTAAAAATTCTTGAACAGTCCACTTTCAATCTGTTGTCGGATCTTTATTATAAATTGGGTGACTATAAAAAATCATGTGATTATTTTAAAGCAGGAAAACAATTGTTGGACACAATCAATAGTATGCAAAATGCAAAAAAAATCACGCAGCTTGTTATGAATATTGAATTTGAAAAAAAACAACAAAAATATGAACGGAAAGAACGCAGGAAAGAGCTGCAACAACTACAAGAAAAGAATAAACAAATTATCATTAAAAATATTTTTATTGCAGGATTTATTTTTGTCTTGATTCTGATTTTTATCTTGTTCAGGAATTTTAGAATCAAAGTTCGAAACAACGAACTTCTAATGATGAAAAATGCTGTTATTCGTCAAAAAAATGAAGAGATTATTTTACAGGCTAAACAACTAGAACATACAAATACGGAGCTTGAAAAATTATCTATTGTGGCGAGCGAAACAGAGAATGCTGTTTTAATTGCAAACATTCAAGGAATCATTGAATGGGTAAACGCCGGATTTACTAAATTGTATGGTTATACGCTAGAAGAGTTTATCACAGAATTAGGAGCAAACATTATAAAAGCTAGTTCCTACCACGAAATTCATGAAGCAATTTTTGAATGTGTTTGTAATAAAAAATCTGTAGTTTATACAACAAAAACCAAAAAAAAATCAGGCGAAAAATTATGGGTACAAACAACGCTTACACCCATTTTAAATGATGCAGGTCAGGTTATAAAAATGATCGCTATTGACTCTGATATTACAAAAATTAAAAGTGCAGAAAAAGAAATTTTAAAACAAAAAGAGGAACTACATACGCAAAGCGAACAACTCCTGAAAATTAATCAGGAAATGGAAAAGAAAAATATTCAGATAACCGATAGCATAGAATATGCAAAACATATTCAAGATGGGATTTTGCCGGACGATTTAAATTTGCCTAAATTGTTGCCTGATTCATTTGCGCTTTACAAGCCCAGAGATATTGTGAGTGGCGATTTATACTGGGTTGCAAAACAAAAAGGGAAAACCTATGTTTCAGTTATTGACTGCACAGGGCATGGGGTTTCAGGCGCATTTATGAGTATGCTTGGGTATGCGTTTCTCTCGGAAATAGTTCATAAATCTGAATGCACTAATGCAAGTGAAATACTGGCTTCGCTGCGAGAAAAAATTGTTGCAACTTTGGGTAAAGATGATAAAAAAACACTTCCTTTTGGAATGGATATGGCACTTTGTATTATCGACGATTTAACTCAAAGCCTTCAATTTGCAGGTGCGAATTGCCCCATTTATCTCATTAAAAAATGCACCAATGCTTCAGAATGTATGCGAGAGGTCACGGTTGATATGCACAAAATAACTCATATTTCAGATAAAAATAATGCAGCACAAAAATATCATTTGATTGAGGTTAAGGCGAGCAAACTTGCTATTGGTGTATCTCGAAAAGAGGAAGATACATTTGTGAACAACGAATTTAAAATGGAAAAGGGAGACATGATTTATATGTTTACAGATGGATTCCCTGACCAGTTTGGTGGACCGGATGGTTGGAAATATATGACTTCCGGATTTAAAAATTTGATTCTACAAAATTATGATAAACCAATGTGTGAGCAAAAAATGATTTTTGATAGCACAATTGAAGCATGGAGACTGTCCCATAAAACAATGTTTGAACAAACAGATGATATTACAATATTGGGCATCAGAATTTGACACAATACGATGAAACATCCTTTCTGTTTTTTTATTCTTCTAATTATCTGTTTATCGCTTTCTGCTCAAAAGTTAAAATTTGATTCATTGCAATTATGCCTGAAGCATGCTAAATCTGATTCAGCCAGAGTTTGGTTGCTATTAAAAACAGGCGATGTGTTTGAATATTCAAATCCAGATTCTGCCGGTATTTTTTACAAAAGAGCGTTACTCCTTTCACAAAAAGCATCACTTAAATTTCACGAAGCGAAATCACTGTATTATTTGGGATCTCTGTTAGATGAAAGAGGTGATTTCAGTAAAGCAATGGAATATTATTTGTCGGCTGCTAAAATTGGCGAAAAAGAAAATTTTAAAACCATTATGTGTCCTAATTATAATGGAATAGGTGGAATATATTTTAACCAAGGTGATTTTCCAAAAGCGGTTGAATATTTTCAGAAAGCTCTCGCTGGATTTGAGCTAATTGCTGCTGATGAAGGTAAAAATAAATTTGAAAAATTTGCCAAACCCGACGATGGAATCAAGGGCGTTTGTGGTGCTTATATGAATATTGGAGTAGTGCATTATGAACAAGGGAATTTTGAGCAGTCATTATCATATTATGCTAAAAGCTTGAAGATATACGAACATTTCGCAAAATCTACAGATTCGGTAAAAGTGCATTTCGGAAAAATTGGTATTGCAAAATGCTATATCAATATGGGAAATGTGAATTTAACATTATATAAATATCCTGATGCGATTGTATTATACAAAAAAGCATTATTCTTAAAAAAAGATTTAGACGATAAACGCGGGATGAGCCTTTGCTACAATAATATTGGTAACGTTTATAGTGAAATGGGTAATTTTGCTATGGCAATAGAGCCTTTTCAGAAAGCTATAAAATTATATGAAGAAACTGAAGATAAAAATGGTCAGGCTCTTGTGCTGGCAAATGTTGCAGGATTAAATATCATGCTGGCTGATTCTTTGGCACATACGCCTGCCGAAAGAAAAAAATATTTTACAGAAGCAATTAAATGCGGAGAAAAGTCATATCAATTAGCTAAACTTATTAATGCGATTCCACTGATGAATGAAGCTGCAAAAAACCTTCGTACAGCGTATAAAGCAATTGGCGATTTTAAGAAAAGTATTGAATATTCAGATATATATATTGCAACAAAAGACACCATGTTTAGAGAAGATAAAACAAAAGCAATTACCGAAATGGAGACAAAATATCAAACAGAAAAAAAACAAATGGAAATTGAAAAACAACATTTACAAATAAGTAAAAAAGATGCTGAAATAAAAGAACAACTTGCTGTAAGCGGCAGACAAAAATTAATTATTGCTCTTGTGATCTGTTTTTTACTTTTTGTGATTGTAATTCTATTTGTAATTTATCGATTGTTTCTTCAAAAGAAAAAAACAAATAAAATTATTTTGATTAAAAATAAAGATCTTGAACAGGCGAACGAGGAAATTCGAACACAACGTGACGAGATTGAGCAGCAGAGGGATATTGTTATGAAGCAGAAGAGGGAAATAGAAGGAATATACGAAGAACTAACAGATAGTATTCATTATGCCAAACGCATACAACAAGCCGTTCTCCCTACACATGATTTTATTTGTGGTTTTATTTCAGATTATTTTATTCTTAATAAACCAAAAGATATTGTAAGTGGCGATTTTTACTGGATTACAAAAGTGAAAAACTGGAGTTTGTTTTGTGTTGCCGATTGCACAGGACATGGTGTCCCCGGTGCGATCATGAGCATGTTGGGAATTGCATTGTTGAATGAAATTGTGAGGAATGAATATGTTCTGCAAGCAAGTCAAGTGCTCGATCAATTGAAAAAAAGAGTGATTGAGTCGCTGCAACAACGTGGCATATCCGGGGAACAACAAGATGGAATGGATTTGGCTTTTTGTGCATTAAATTTAGATACAC
>JAVHQG010000060.1:0-5662 GCA_036171035.1 Bacteroidales bacterium | reverse complement strand
AAAGCCTTAAACTCGGACACTATGAATCAGACACTGACTTTATGGACGAACACTAGCTAATCTCTGTTTTCTTTCCAAAAGATAATAAACGATCTGACAGATATGGTAAGCATAATCGGAATCGTAGAGATATTGAGCCATTGGGGCAAGGCTTTATAAGAAAGGACTAAAATAAGCATCAACAGACTGATACCTAAAAAATAGAAATTCATAAATCGAGGTTTGTTTTTTTTAAGCAAAATAAATGCAAAAAATAAATGACTTGGAAGTGCCCATAAAATATTCATGTTCCATGCAGTAGCTTTATGATCTGTTGCGACCCACATCAGAAGGATTAACACGCCCAATAAACCAAAAATAGAAAAAAGCGAGAAATCAATCCAATATCTAACCGGATTTTTTTTCCAAAGTAGAATAGAACCTATGACAGTAATTGCAAACAAACCCCAAAAAACCATGTTTGGTGTAACAGGAGCAGTTGTATCAGCAATAGGCGTTTTAGCATCATATATAATATTGTTTGCTTTAACAAGTGATTTGTTTGAATTTCTATATTTAGCCTTCTGAAAGCCTTTTTGAAGCTGATCAGGCATAAACATATATTGATCTGAACGCATCTCCTTATCAGTGGGCAATCCAAGTAAAACATTTATCCCAAAATCACTCCATTTCTGATAAATCATATAGGGAACTATTAAATCTCTAAAAGACAGTTTCTTTTTCTCTTTCAGATCGGCAAACTTAATTTTATTATTAAGAGCTTTCTGCACAATATCACGGATTCTAGTTGCACAATTTTCAAAGAAAAAATCATATCTATAGAATCTGTTTTCTTGCGTTGCATTCGTTTCCAGCAATAGAAAAAGTTGTTGTTTTTCCTGATGGGAGATATCTAAAACCTGTTCCCATATAGATCTTTTTTCTTCAATGTATTCCTGACGAAAATCTTTAAACAATTCAACGCTCAACATGTAGTCTAACTTGCCCCGAGCAAATTTTATATAAAAATTAGGTGTCCCAAAATCGAATGTTCCATAGTTATACACATAATCTATATTGTTCATTGGATCGCTTACTCTGATGGCACTGTGACCAAAGACAGAATAAAGTTCTTCGCCAGGGCTGCATGTGAGAATGCTGACCTCGGCCATTGGAGAAAGTTTTTCACCGATTCCAAAAACACGATTAAATGTGGTAATACAAGTTAGAATCCATAATGTAAAAACAATCTTTTTCATCTGTAAATAATTATATTTTTAATAGTCAGATTGAACTTCCTGCTTACTATTATTTTTATTGGTATGAAAGTTTTTGTCAACATGTTTTTTTCAATTGATAGTTCTCATACAAATTTAATTTAAAATATGAAAAAAGATAGAACCCATAGAATACCTATTTCCCACTACGTTGAAGGACTATTTTGACAGTATATATAAGGATCTTAAAATCAAGATATAAAGACATGTTCTCCAGATAAATTATATCATATTTCAGGCGTTCAATCATTTGATCAACATTTTCTGCATATCCATATTTCACTTGCCCCCACGAAGTAATACCCGGGCGAACCTTGTGTAAATGCAAATAGTGTGGTGCTTGCTGCACAATTTGGTCAATAAAAAACTGACGTTCAGGTCTAGGTCCAACTAATGACATATCACCAATCAAAACATTGTAAAACTGGGGAAACTCATCAAGTCTGGATTTTCTCATGATTTTCCCAAAAGGAGTAATTCGTGCATCGGCTTTACTAGATAATGCAGGACCCAGCTTTTCTGCATCAATATACATGGATCGAAATTTATATATTGAGAAAGGCTTACCATATCTGCCGATTCGCTCATGACTGTATAATATTGGTCCTTTTGATGATAATTTTACACCAATTGCAAGGAATATATAAACTGGTAACAAAACAATTATTGCAATCATTGATACTACTACGTCTAAAATACGTTTTACATTTTTTTGCCAAATAGGCATGATGTCATAAGAAATCTGAATTAGGGGTGTACCATAAATGGCAGACATCTTAACAGAACCGGTTAGAATGTTATACATATCAGGAATCACTTTAATAGACACCTGTTTATTTTGTAGCATATTAATTATTTTCCACACTGATTCTTGTTCAGCATATTCAAGTGCAATCAGAACTTCTTCGATTTTATAAGAATCTATAATTTCACTCAATGTATTAATTTCTCCTAGTTGTTCTAATTGCTTACCAAATAAATTTCCAGTTGTCTGAGAAATGCTCATAAATCCAACAAACCTATTCCCTGCAGATATTTTTTGAGAAATAAACTCATTATAAAGTTGAACTGCTTTTTCGTTACTTCCAATAATAATAGTATTAAAGCCAATGGTTCGTGATTGAATTTTCTTATGGGTGCTTGTAGTGATAAGCATTTTAGGGATATAAGAAAATAAAAACTGTAAGCCAAATATGATAACAAAAGAGAGATAATAATTTTTATAGTTTGAAACGGTATCGTCAAGAATCAGTGTAAAGAAAATGATTAAGACACCAATAAGCGTAATGTATAATGTTTGTCCTAGTTCGATGAGTCGTGATTTACGATAAATATCTTTATAGTAACCAGATAGATAATACAACAGAACCCAAAAAAGTGGGATAAAAAATAGTCCCAGAAAAAAGTTATTATCAAATTCGATAGGAATAGAATATCCGAACCTTATTGGTTCAATATAAGTTTTTCGAAAAATGAAAAACAATATCCAAACCAGCCCTGAACTGATTATGTCAGCTACTATATATTTTGTAACCTGTAATTTTTTATTCATTAAAAATTAAATAACTTAATGTTATCTAAATAAATTTCAGCATTCATACTTTTTTGAGCTTCGGGTTTTTCAACTCCAATATAGATATTAAAAGTTGAATAATTAAAATTTGCATATACCATATCAGTAAGTTCAATATAAACTTTATTCCATTCTGTTGAAGGATTTATATAAACAAAAGCAGGATAAAGCTTGCTGCTCGTAGGAGTATTCACAAAAATCCCAACAAAAAAAGGAAAATTATTTTTATAATTCAGTTCAAGATAAATAGGCTGATTGTTGTATGGAATAACAAAAGATGATGCTGATTTGCATCTGAATATTGATGAGTCAGGGGGTAAAATAATGGCTCCTGATTTTCCCTCAAACGCTGTTGTATCTGATATTTTAATAAAAGAAACCTGACTGTTTAAAACAGTATCAAAATACAGCCCATTCTCTTCAAAATTTTCGTTAAGCCCCATTTTTGTTTCAGGTCTTAGACTTACTTTTGGATATAGCTTCAATACTGTATTTGACATAAGTTCAGTATCTATTGTGCAAGAAGCATAAAACGGATAACATTTTCTTTTTGCAGCAATACCGTTTGGTTTTATGCCTGCTCGAACCATGATTTTGTGTTTTCCTAGTTCGAGTACCGGAAAAGTTTTTGGAAGCTCAAATATTCCTAGTAAATTCCCATCTATATTGATCCAAGCATCAGTAATTTTTATAGAATTGGAGCCATAAACCCCGTTTGAACTAACAAGATCAATTTTATCAATAGTTATATAAGCGGGAATCTTTTCTTTTGGATTAATGAGTTCACAAGAAGTAGCCAGAACAAAAAGAAAAATATATAGTAAAAATAATTTCATGAAATACAATACAATAAAATCGCAATACGTTTAAACGACCCACGTAGCGTTTTATTGCGATTAATAGTTAATTAATTATAAACAATTTGAAGTGAGTCTCATTTTCTCGAGTACTTTTTCTGCAGTTTGAAGGGTTTTATACGAATCCTCAATACTTACCTGCGGACGGGTATCATTGGCAATGCTATTAAAAAAACTTATCATTTGTTGTGTGAAAACATTTTTTTTAATGATGTCTGGTTTTTCAAATGATACTTCTTTATCACCGATTTTTGTGGTAATCTGATTGTTTTCTTTTCCATTAGGATTAATTCTGATGATGCTTGTATTGTTATTGAGCATATCAACAGAAATATATCCGTCTTTTTGAAAGAATCGACTTTTGCATATATTATTTAAAGAGATTCTACTAGCTGTAACATTTGCAACGCAACCATTGTCAAACTCTATTCTGGCATTTGCAATATCAAAAGAATCACTAATGATTGCAACTCCACTTGCACTAATTCTTTTAACATTTGATTTATTCGCATGTAAAAGTATATCTAAATCATGAACCATAAGTTCAGAAACAACCTGCAGACCTGCATTAGACTCATTAAATACTGACAAACGATGGGTTTCAATAAACATCGGGTTTTTAAAAAAACTTTTGGCAGCCATTAGCGCAGGGTTAAATCGCTCAGGATAAGAAACTTGTATTTTTAATCGTGCTTCCTCTGAAAGTTTTATTAATATATTTGTTTCTGCGGTGGTAAGAGCAGTTGGTTTTTCAATATATAAATGACGCAACTTTTTTACAGCATCAGTGAGAAACTCAAAATATCCTGCAAAAGGCTCATCTGCAAAAATCGCATCAGACATATCTACTAATGATGCAAAATTATCATGGAATGGAATCTTTAATTTTATTGCCAAATCCATTGATTTTTCTTGGTTTGTATCAAATACCCCTGATATTTCAAAAAACGAGAATTCTTTAAGTATCAATATATGCTTTTCAGTATTTTCACCAATGCCTAAAACTCCAATTTTTAACATAATGCGGTTTTTTTGTAAAGTTACCTTCAATTTTTGTACATTTTTTTGGAATGATTACGAATTATCAACTTTCTCGTGTTGATAATTGTATTTCTATCATATGCTTATGATTACTGCACTTTATGTTATTTTTGTACAAAATTAATTGTTTTAATTTGTGAATTTACTGTTACTAATTTACATCCACTTATATTTTCAGGGTACTCATGAACCATAATTTAGAAGACACTTTTAAACTGCAAGGTAAGAGAAGACAACTTGTTGAGAATCTAAAAAAAAACGGAATAACTGATATTGCTGTTTTAGAAGCAATCGGTCGTATTCCCCGCCATTACTTTGTTGGTAGTGGATTAGAAGAAAAATCATACGAAGATATTCCACTACCAATAGGATCTGATCAAACAATTTCACAACCATTCACAGTTGCATATCAAACACAGCTACTGGAAGTGCATTCAGGGCAAAAAATACTAGAGATTGGTACAGGTTCGGGCTATCAAGCATCTGTACTTTGTGAATTGGGTGCAAAAGTTTATTCCATTGAAAGGTATGAATCACTGCACAGATCGGCAGTTATACTTTTGAAGAAAATTGGGTATAATGTAAATCTGTTTTTTGGCGATGGATATAAAGGACTGCCAACATATGGTCCATTTGACAGGATATTGATTACGGCCGGTGCTCCTGAAATACCTGAAGTTCTTTTGGAGCAATTAAAACCTATGGGAATATTAGTAATACCGGTTGGTAGCTATGATGTGCAAAAAATGATAAAAATTATAAAAATGGCAGACGGAACAATTGAAAAAGCCGAACATGAAAAGTTTATATTTGTACCGATGTTAAAAGGGAAAGTTGCACAGCCTATAAATAGAGATATTAAAAGTTTATAAAGCTCATTAAGTTATTAAGTTATTAAGTTATAAAGTTATTAAGTTATTAAGTTATAAAGTTAT
>JAVHQG010000059.1:0-1141 GCA_036171035.1 Bacteroidales bacterium | reverse complement strand
TTACAATAAACCGCTATCATAAATATTAAAATAAAATTGTATATTTGCAAAAAAAACAAATATGCGAACACTCCAACTTACTAAAGAAATTTCGCCTGAGATTATTAAGGCGAAAATGAAAACAGCAGCAACTGTTTCGGATTATAAAAGATGGCAAATTATTTACTATGTCTGCAACTATGTTGTAGATGCAGAATATTTGTCAGATACAACAGGCTACTCAAAAGCCAATGTTTATGCAATAGTGCAGCAATTTAATAGTTCAGAAGAGTCAGATATTGCTTTAAAGCAAAGGGGAGGCAGAAAGAGAGAATTAATGAGCGTAGAACAAGAGCACCAACTGATGGAAAACCTTGAAGGTAGGGCTTTGAAAGGACAAATATTGTCAGGAAATGATATTCGTAAAATAGTGGAAAGCCAGTTAAATAAGCCGGTGTCAGATGATTATATATGGGACTTATTTAAACGTAATGGGTGGACAAAACATTCGCCCAGACCACATCATCCTAAAAAAGATATTGAAAAACAAGAGGAGTTTAAAAAAAACTCAAAGACAATTTGGTTACCGCTGAAAATGATTTTGAATCAGATTTAAGCAAATTGCCTATTCGGCTTTACTTTCAGGATGAAGGACGTTTTGGTCGAATAAATACTGTGCAAAAATGTTGGTGTCAAAAAGGTATAACACCAAAAGTTACTCAACAATTAATAAGAGAGTACACCTATGTTTTTAGTGCAGCTTGCCCAGAAACTGGCAACATGTGTTCACTTATTATGCCTATGCTAATAGTGAAGCAATGAATATTTTCATAAACACTTTATCTGAACAACAAAAAGATGAAAGAATAATTTTATGCATGGACAAAGCTGGTTGGCATACAACTAGGCAATTAGAAATTCCAAAAAATATTATTTTGTGGTTTTTGCCACCATATTCGCCAGAGCTAAATCCTGTAGAACTTATTTGGAGGGAGCTTCGAGCAAAACACTTTAATAATAAAACCTTCAATTCAATGAATGATGTAGAGGATTACCTTGAATTTGCTTTGATTGATTTTGCAAAAGACAAAGAAGCAATCAAAAAATTAACAAAAATAAATTACTTATAATGATAGTATTGATAGCGGTTTATTATAATTTG
>JAVHQG010000058.1:0-5681 GCA_036171035.1 Bacteroidales bacterium | reverse complement strand
TAGTTAATTTTGGACAAGACAGTTTAGTACATAAAAGAATTATATTATAATAATTTGTGTAAATTTGTGTAATTTGTGTCAAAAATAAAATTATGCGTAACATCAGATAGTAACAGAAAAAATTAAAATGCAATATTCAAAACCATCAGAAAAGACAGATTTTATTTTTGGCATTCATGCCGTACTGGAAGCCATTAAAGCAGGAAAAGAATTTGATAAAGTGCTTGTGAAACGTGGATTACAAGGAGAACTTTCGCATGAGCTTTATGCAGCATTAAAAGATGCGGGTATTCCTTTTCAGCTTGTTCCGGTAGAAAAAATCAATACCATTTCCACAAAAAATCATCAAGGGGTGATAGCTTTTATTTCGCAAGTAATCTATCAGAATATTGAAAAAATAATCCCATTGTTGTTTGAAGAAGGGAAGATTCCTTTGATTCTAATATTAGATCATATTACTGATGTTAGGAATTTTGGGGCTATTGTCAGAACTGCCGAATGTGCAGGCGTACACGCTATTATTATTCCTGACAAAGGTTCTGCACAAGTAAATGCTGATGCTGTGAAAACTTCTGCCGGAGCTTTACATCTGATGCCAATTTGCCGTTCGGCAAATCTAAGGCTTACTGCCCAATTTCTTAATCAAAGCGGGCTACAGATTATCTCTGCCACTGAGAAAGCAAATGATTATTATTATTCTACAGATTTCACACTGCCTACATGTATTGTTATGGGAGCAGAAGATACCGGCATTTCTAATGAATTGATAAAATTATCCGACAAAATTGTAAGAATTCCAATCATCGGAAAAATTGATTCTTTAAACGTATCTGTTGCCGCAGGTGTTATGTTATACGAAGTTACACGACAACGTATGTAGCTGCCCTACCTTCCTGAAAACATTTCAAAGTCAGCCTGAAATAAAATTTTATCAAAACGAACACCTGCTTTCTAACATATTTGATAGAATAAAATATATCTTTACCAACTTTATTTTAATATTAATGAAAATATGAACGGATTTAAAATTATTGTTCTTGCCAAGCAGGTTCCTGATACACACAATGTGGGAAAAGATGCAATGAAGGCTGATGGAACAGTAAATAGGGTGGCACTTCCTGCCATATTCAATCCTGAAGACATGAGTGCATTGGAACAGGCATTGCAATTAAAAGATAAATATGAAGGAACCTCAATCACACTATTAACTATGGGTCCCGGCAGGGCTGCTGAAATTATTCGTGAAGCACTTTACAGAGGAGCCGATAATGGGATTTTACTCACTGATAGGAAGTTTGCAGGTTCAGATACACTTGCCACTTCATACGCTCTTTCTTTAGCTATTAAAAAAATCGGACATTACGATATAATTATTTGTGGTCGTCAGGCTATTGATGGTGATACGGCTCAAGTTGGACCGCAAATAGCTGAAAAACTTCATCTTCCACAAATTACTTATGCAGAAGAAATACAAGAAATAAATAACAACAAAATCTTTGTTAAAAGAAGATTGGAGCGAGGTGTAGAATTGGTTAGTTCGGTTTTACCTGTGCTCATTACTGTGAATAGCTCTGCTGCTACTTGTCGCGTAAGACATGCAAAACAACTAATGAAGTACAAACATGCACGTACACATTCTGAACTTCAAGAAGCTACTGAAGACTACATTAAGTTGCAAAAAGAAAGACCCTATCTACATATCACAGAATGGAGTGTTGATGAGATTCAAGCTGATGCAAAATGGGTGGGTCTTTCAGGGTCGCCTACTAAAGTAAAAAAAATCGAAAATGTAGTGTTTAAAGCAAAAGAATCGAAAGTAATTTCTGCTTCTGATGCTGATATTAACGAACTTATGAATGAGCTTATAACAAACCATAATATTGGTTAGAGAAACAAAGCATATTAAGACATTATAATTCGGTTGTTGAGCGAAGTCGAAACAAGTCGAAAATATCAAGATTATAAAAAATTGTAAATCAAAAATAATAAAATGGACAACGTATTTGTTTATTGCGAGATTGAGGAAGGTAAAATTGTTGATGTGAGCCTTGAACTACTCACAAAAGGAAAAAATTTAGCAATAACGCTTGGCTGCAAACTCGAAGCCCTTGTGATAGGTAGTGATTTGACCGGTATTGAATGTCAGATATTCCCTTATGGCGCAGATGTTATTCATATTGCTGATGACAAACGGCTGTATCCCTTTCTAACACTCCCACATGCTACAATTGCCCGTCACGTTTTTGAAAAAGAAAAACCACAAATAATTTTGTTTGGAGCATCTGTAATTGGAAGAGACCTTGCCCCTCGCATTTCTTCAGCACTAAAATGTGGACTCACCGCAGATTGCACAAGCTTGATCATTGGCGATCATTTTGAACAAAAATCGAACTCCGAATACAAGAACCTATTGTATCAGATTCGTCCAGCTTTTGGTGGAAATATTATTGCAACAATCATTACACCCGATCACAGACCACAAATGGCAACAGTAAGAGAAGGTGTTATGAAAAAAGAAATTTTTTCTGAAAATTATAAAGGCATTATAATACGAATTGATGCACCTGCATTGCTGAAAGATGAAGACTTTATCGTTGAAATAATAAGCAGACAAATTGAGCAAAAAAAAATCAACATTAAAAATTCAAATATTATTGTTGCAGGCGGATATGGGGTTGGTTCCAAAGATAATTTTAAGATGTTATATGAATTGGCTTCTTTGATAGGAGCTGAAGTTGGTGGCTCGCGTGCCGCTGTTGATGCCGGATTTATTGAGCATGAACGGCAAATTGGACAGACAGGTGTAACCGTTCGTCCAAAATTATACATTGCTTGCGGAATATCCGGGCAGATACAGCATCGTGCAGGTATGATGGAATCTACAATGATAATTTCTATTAACAATGATAAAAATGCGCCTATCAACATGATAGCAGATTATGTGATTCATGGAGATATAAACGAGACACTGCCGAAACTAATAAAATATTATAAGAAAAATTCAAAGTAAAATAAATATTAAGTGAACAGTTGAGTCAACTTGAGCGATTGAAAATAAAATACAAACTACAAAATGGAAAATTTTTATAACGATAATAAAGACCTGAATTTTCATCTTAATCATCCGATGATGAAAGATATTGTGGCACTCAGGGAACGTAATTATATGGATAGATGCAGCTTCGATTATGCTCCATTAGATTTTGAAGATGCAATGGATAGTTATGAGAAAATTTTAGAAATCATTGGCGACATCAGTGGAAATATTATCGCTCCTAATGCTGACGGTGTTGACTCTGAAGGTCCTGAAATAGTTAATAATAGAGTTGTTTATGCAAAAGGTACACAGCAAAACTATGATGCTTTAACAGAAGCCGGATTGATAGGTATGTCGTTACCAAGACAATATGGGGGACTTAATTTTCCGATCGTCCCCTATGCGATGGCAGCAGAGATTGTAGCACGTGCCGATGCAGGCTTTTCCAATATTTGGGGTTTACAGGATTGCGCTGAAACTATTAATGAATTTGCTTCAAAAGAACTTCGTGATTTGTATCTACCGATGTTCAACAAAGGTGCAACAGCCGCTATGACACTTACAGAACCAGATGCAGGTTCTGACTTGCAAACAGTACAACTAAAGGCCACATGGGACGAACAACATAATACATGGATTTTAAATGGTGTAAAACGGTTCATCACAAATGGAGACGCTGACATTTCGCTTGTGCTTGCCCGTACAGAAGAAGGATCAAATGATGGTCGGGGGTTATCACTTTTTTTATACGAAAGAACTAGTAATGCAGTGATTGTTAGAAGAATTGAAAAAAAGCTTGGAATTAAAGGTTCACCAACGTGCGAACTGGTTTTTAAAAATGCACCTGCAAAATTACTAGGCGAACGCAAACTGGGTCTTATTAAATATGTAATGTCGCTCATGAATGCTGCCCGTCTGGGTATCGGAGCTCAATCTGTTGGTATTTCTGAAGCAGCTTACAGGGAAGCCTTAAAATATGCACATGAACGATCACAGTTTGGAAAAATAATCATTGAATTTCCTGCTGTATATGAATTACTCGCCGGGATGAAGGCAAAAATACAGGCTTCGCGATCACTTTTATATGAAACCGCACGCTTTGTTGATACATACAAAAATCTGTATTCTATTTCTCAAGAACAAAAGCTTACAGTAGAAGAAAAAGAGAAACAGAAAAAATATCAAAAACTGGCAGATGTATTTACTCCATTATTAAAACTCGTTTCTAGCGAATACTGCAATCAGGTTGCCTATGATGCCATTCAAATTCATGGAGGTACGGGCTTTATGAAAGATTTTCCTATTGAACGGATTTATCGCGATGCACGCATTACCTCAATTTACGAAGGGACATCACAATTACAGGTTGTTGCTTCCATTCGTGGTGTAACTACCGGTCTTTTTCTGAGCCGAATCAAAGAATACGAAGCATTGAAAGTTAGCCCTGAATTTGACTACTTAAAACAAATTTTAATTGAAATGACCGACGAATATGAAACTGCTGTAGCTGCTGTTACTATACTAAACAATGACGAATTACTCGATTTCCATGCACGACGTGTGGTTGAAATGGCCGGAAATATCATTATGGGATATTTGCTTTTAGCTGATACCATGCGTGATGCAGAATACAGAAAATCTTCAATTATTTTTATCAGAAAATCTCAGTCTGAAAACAAACAAAAATCAGAATACATCAAGAATTTTGATCCAAAGGAATTAGGTGTTTTTAAATATTAATCCTGCATTCATGTATTATAACAGATCTGCTGATATGTGATGTTCCTTTTATTATATTTGTATCCTTACAAATTGATTTGTTAAATGTTATTATCAATTCATCCTGAGACACCGGCACTGCGTCAAATCTTGAAAGTAGTGGAAATACTACGTGCAGGCGGAATCATTATTTATCCCACAGATACCGTTTATGGTTTGGGCTGTGATATCTTCAATCAGAAGGGGATTGAACGAATTGCTCAAATAAAAAAACTTGATATTGAAAAAGCTCACTTCTCTTTTATTTGCTACGATTTAAGTAATATTTCAGAATATACGAAGCAAATAGATAATCATATCTTCAAAATAATGAAGAAAAATTTGCCCGGTCCATTTACATTTATTCTTCCGGCAAATAATAATGTTCCTAAAATTTTAAAAAGCAAAAAGAAAACAATTGGGATTCGTATCCCTGATAATAACATTGTTCGGGAGATTGTGAAAGAACTTGGAAATCCTATCATAACAACGTCTGTGATTGCCGCAGATGATATTATTGAATATTCAACCGATCCTGAATTGATTCATGAAGAATATAAAGATATTGTTGATCTTGTAATTGACGGAGGATATGGGAATAATGTTGCTTCTTCAATCATAGACTGCACTTCTGATGAAATAGAAATTATCAGAGAGGGAATGCAAGAACTACAATATTAAAAATCATGTATGGAATAAATATCCCCCTTCTAAGAAGGGGGCTTTGATGATGAGTCCATAGGACTCTAAGAAAACATGACACTAATTGCACAAATTTGCACGAAAAAATTCGTGATAATTCGTGTCTAAAACCTTGTGATTTGAAATATAAATATCTAACATTTCTCACTTCATTTTTATATTAATCCCGAAGGGATTTAATTTG
>JAVHQG010000057.1:0-1146 GCA_036171035.1 Bacteroidales bacterium | reverse complement strand
AATACCAAAGAGGATTTAGAAAAAGCAATTAAAAAATTACAAAATGGAAATTAACCTACTTGTCTTCGGGCAACTTGCCGAAATAACCGGGAAAACAGAGTTGAAAATTTCGGATGTAAAAAACACAGTTGAATTAAATCAAAAACTTATCGAACTGTATTCTAAATTAGCCGCATTTAATTTCCGATTTGCGGTAAACAAAAAAATGGTTACAGGTAACACCATATTATGTGATAAAGATATGGTGGCACTGTTACCGCCCTTTTCGGGAGGATAATTAAATTTACTAATACAAAATAAGTTGACATCATATATGTTAAAGTGTTATGGAATTTTATTTTTAACAAAAAGCTTCATTCAATACGTCATTGCGAGACTTTTCAGTCGAAGCAATCTCAAGATAATTATAAATGTGAGATTGCTTCGTACCTCGCAATGACGCCCAAAATGGACATTCAATTATATTAATAAATTAACTTGTATAACTTCTATTATAAACTTTTAATTTAAAATGACAGAAAAAAAGAAACACAATGTGTTTATAGAAGGTGCAATAACTCCTGCTTTTATTGCCGACAGCATTTCAAAACACAGTAAAAAAACTACTATAGGAGGGCATGACATTTTTTTAGGACAGGTCCGAAATGATATCATTGAGAACAAAACAGTGGTGGCCATCGACTATTCGACTTACAATGAAATGGCTGAACAAAAATTGCATGAAATACGTGAAGCGGCATTCGCAAAATACAATTTAGTTTGCATGCATATTTATCACAGCCTTGGAACTGTAAAAGCAGGCGAAATATGTTTGTTTGTATTTGTTTCATCCAAACATCGTAAAGATGCTTTTGACGCCTGCCGCGAAATTGTTGAACAAATAAAAGCAGATGTTCCCATCTGGGGAAAAGAAATTTTTGAAGATGATTCCCATGTTTGGAAAGAAAATAGATAGATATGAGTAATGAGATTTGAGATATGAGACAAAGGCTCGTACTCCACATCTAAATACTAACATTCACATCTCAATACTCAAATCTTAATACTCAAATCTCAAAAAAATGGTAGATATAACATTCAAATCAAGTACTCATCGCATGGCAAAAGCACAGGCGATTGTAAAAGTCAGCAAAAAAGAAACTGTTG
>JAVHQG010000056.1:0-1154 GCA_036171035.1 Bacteroidales bacterium | reverse complement strand
TTTTTTATTTTCTTACAAGAACTACTTAGTGTTCGTCCATAAATCGACCTAAATAAAAGTACAAGTAACAATTAACTGTTCTTTATTATTTTAATTTCGTTTATTATTTCAGGGATTATCTTTATTGCATCACCAACAACGCCATATTCGGCAACTTCAAATATAGGAGCATCAGGGTCTTTATTCACCGCAACAATACATTTTGAGCCACTTATTCCTCCTAAATGCTGGATAGCACCAGAAATACCAAAGGCAAAATATAAATTTGGAGCAATTATTTTTCCTGTTTGCCCTGTATGCTCGTCGTGTGAACGCCATCCTTCGTCTGATACAGGTCTTGAACAAGCTGTAGCTGCTCCCAGTAGCTGAGCCAGTTCTTCTATCGGTCCCCAGTTTTCCGGTCCTTTCATCCCTCGGCCGCCAGAGACCACTATTTCAGCATCTGTCAATAATATTTTACCGGTACTTTTATTTACTTCTTTTACAGATGTCTTAAATTCACTATCCTTTAATTCAGGAATAAATGTTTCGATAACTGGTGATGTATTCGATTCAATTATCCCAAATGAATTTTGCATCAATGTAACAATTTTTATCGGGGATTTAATCACAACCTTTGCATACGCTTTTGATGTAAATACCTTCTTTGCAATCGTAAAAGGTTCTACATTTGTTGGAATACCTGTAACACCTGAAGCTAACCCGGCTTTTAACCGAACAGAAAGCCTTGGCGATATAGCACGACCAGTATTATTATTTGCAAACACAACAACCGTAGAATTTTCCTTTGCAACAGCTTGTGCTATTACTGATGTGTATGCCTGATTTGATAGATTTAGCAACTTATCATTTGTAACATTAAGAATTTTTCCGGCACCATATACACTTAATTTTTCAAGTTCAGAATTTGGAACATTCCCTATTGAAAGTGCTGTTACTTTTGTGTTGAGCTGCTGAGCGATTTTTTGCGCAAAAGAAATTAATTCAAACGAGATTTTTTTAAATTTCCCTTCCCAATTTTCTGTAAATACTAATACTGACATATTTTATGATTTAATATTTTTACAACATTTAACTTTTTATTCACCGCTAAGGCGCTAAGGCACTAAGAAACTTTTAACTTTTTAACATTTAACATTTTATTCACCGCTAAG
>JAVHQG010000055.1:0-23784 GCA_036171035.1 Bacteroidales bacterium | reverse complement strand
TTATTAAGTTTCCTCTCAATTTCTTTTAGCATCACGTCGGTAATCAGTGAAAGATCAAATTTATGTTTCCACCCATGGTTGCTACGTGCGGTACTGTCGTCAATGCTCTGTGGCCACGATTCTGCAATGGTCTGCCTAAAATCGGGCTTGTAGCAAATCTGAAATTCAGGAATATGTTTTTTAATTTCATCTGCAACATCTTTTGGCGAAAAAGTTATTCCGGCAACATTGTAACTTGACCGAATTGTTATAGTTTCTGAAGGCAACTCCATTAATTCAATAGTTGCACGTACTGCATCATCCATAAACATCATAGGGAGAGCTGTGTTTTCTGATAAAAAACATTGATATTGTTTATGTTTAATAGCTTCATAATATATTTCCACTGCATAATCTGTAGTGCCTCCTCCAGCCTCTGTTTTATATGAAATCAAGCCTGGATATCGAATGCTACGTGTATCAACACCAAATTTTCTAAAATAATATTCCATCCATCGTTCACCTGCAAGTTTACTGATTCCATAAACTGTTGTAGGCTCCATCACCGTATTCTGTGGCGTAAAAATTCTAGGAGTAGTAGGTCCGAATACCGCAATTGAGCTAGGCCAAAAAACTTTTTTCAGACCCAGTTCTTTAGCCAGTTCAAGCACATTCATTAAGCTGCTCATATTGATATTCCAGGAGCTTAATGGTTTTTTTTCTGCATTACCTGATAATATTGCTGCCAAATGATAAATCTGTGTGATTTTATATCTGCCAACTACGCTGTGAAGCCTATCTGCATCGAGTGCATCTAAAAGTTCAAACGGACCACTTTCTTTAACCTCATCATTTGGGAAACGAATATCACAGGCAATCACATTGCTATCGCCATAAACATTTCTTAAAGCCAGCGTAAGCTCTGATCCAATTTGCCCCGAACTACCAATAACAAGTAACTTTTCCATATTAATTTTATATTGTGTATAACATTATTTTAGTAGGCATCAAAAATATTGATAAAAAGATATATTTTTATATGTTTGTGTCATGTTTTAGAATAATAATTAAAAAAATATATCATGTACGGAAAAATAAAAGAATATTTAGGTCACGAGCTTGATTCTATAAGAGAAGCAGGTTTATTTAAAACTGAAAGAATCATTGAAAGTGAGCAAGGCGCAGAGATTATTGTAAAAGGAGAAAAATGTTTAAATTTTTGTGCCAATAATTATCTTGGCTTATCATCTCATGAAGAGGTAATTAAAGCTTCTCATGCTGCAATAGAGGCACGGGGATATGGTATGTCATCTGTTCGGTTTATTTGTGGTACACAGGATATTCACAAGGAACTTGAAAAAAAAATGAGTGCTTTTCTTGGCATGGAAGACTCAATCCTGTTTTCATCCTGTTTTGATGCCAATGGTGCTGTTTTTGAGCCATTGCTTGGAGAAGAAGATGCAATCATTACAGATTCCTTAAATCATGCTTCAATTATTGATGGAATAAGGCTTTGTAAGGCACAACGCTGGATCTACAATCATGGTGATATGCGTAATATTGAAGAATTAGATGTAACAGGAAAAGCAATTAAGGGATTGGAAAGGTGCTTGCAAGAGGCTCAAAAATGTCGTTTTAGAATGATTGCAACAGATGGTGTTTTTAGTATGGATGGCGATATTGCTAAACTTGATGAAATCTGCGACCTTGCTGAAAAATACAACGCTCTTATTATGGTTGATGATAGTCATGCAAGTGGCTTTATGGGGAAAACAGGTCGTGGCACACATGAATTTCGCGGTGTTATGGGACGCATTGATATTATCACAACTACATTCGGAAAGGCTTTGGGAGGTGCTTCGGGAGGCTGCATTTCTGGTCCTAAAGAAGTAATTGACTGGTTGCGGAACAAAGCTCGCCCATATTTATTTTCAAACACAGTTGCACCGGCAGTTGTGGGTGCTACAATAAAAGTATTAGATTTATTAAGTTCAAGCACAGCTCTTCGTGACAAACTCGAAAAAAACACCAAATATTTTAGAAAACAAATGACAGAAGCCGGTTTTGATATTGTAGCCGGAGAACATCCAATTGTTCCGATTATGTTTGGTAAATACCCTGATTGTTCTAGACTTGCGGTGAAATTTGCATCAAGAATGTTGGAAGAAGGGATTTATGTAATCGCATTTTCCTTTCCTGTGGTACAAAAGGGAAAAGACAGAATCCGGGTACAGATATCAGCAGGGCATGAAACACATCATCTTGACAAAGCAATTGCGGCTTTTATCAAGGTTGGGAAAGAGCTTGGAATGTTAAAATAAAGCCAAAATATCAATCCATTTAGATGATAAGCATTGCATCACCATAAGTTCCAAATTTGTATTTTTCTTTTATCGCTACCTTATATGCATCAAACAATTTGTCGAAGCCGGAAAAAGACGACACCATCATAAGCATTGTAGTTAGCGGTAAATGAAAATTCGTAATAAGCCTTGTTGGTACCTGCACTTCATATGGAGGAAAAATAAATTTATTTGTCCATCCATCAAATGGTTTTAGTAATCCGTTTGTAGAAACAGAACTTTCAAGGGTTCTTAAAACCGTTGTCCCTACAGCACATATTTGATTTTTATTGTCTTTTGCTTGATTCACAATTGCTGCTGATTTTTCTTCTATCTTGATTTGTTCAGAATCCATTTTATGTTTCGTAAGATCCTCAACATCAACTGTTCTAAAATTACCCAACCCAACGTGTAACGTTACTTCAGAAAAATGAACGCCTTTAATTTCAAGACGTTTCATTAGCTCACGACTAAAATGCATTCCTGCCGTAGGAGCTGCAACAGCACCCTCATGTTTTGCAAATATTGTTTGGTAACGTTCTTTGTCGGAATCTTCAACAGATCTTTTAATATTTCGTGGCAATGGGGTTTCACCTAAATCATAAAGTGTCTTTTTAAAACTATCATAGTCTCCATCAAATAAAAATCGAAGTGTTCGACCCCTCGACGTAGTGTTATCAATAACTTCAGCAATCAAAGAATCGTTTTCGCCGAAATATAATTTGTTGCCAATTCTGATTTTTCTTGCAGGATCCACAAGCACATCCCATAAACGCTGATCTTTATTTAATTCGCGGAGTAAAAAAACTTCTATTTTTGCACCTGTTTTTTCTTTGTTCCCATATAATCTTGCAGGAAAAACCTTGGTGTTATTAAATACCATTACATCACCGTCATTAAAATAATCAATTAAATTTTTGAAAATTTTATGTTCAATTTTTCCGGTAGCTCTATTAAGCACTAACATGCGAGACTCGTCTCTGTTTTTTGCCGGATACAATGAAATTAATTCTTCAGGAAGATTGTATTTGAACTGCGATAATTTCATTTTAAAAATAATTTAGTTAAACAATAACAAAACAGCTTTATACGTAACAATTGTAAAAAGGTTACAAATTTATAAAAATAATTTTAAATCATTGACATCTATAGCGTTATCAATAGTATATTCTCCTATTTTAGTTCTTTCAAGTGCGGTAAGATGTGCCCCACTACCTAGTGTAGTACCAATATCACGAGCCAAAGACCGGATGTAGGTTCCTTTGCTGCATAAAAATCGAATTTTTACAAAAGGCAGTTCAAAAGATAAAATTTCTGTTTCATATATTTCAACATTTATTTCTCTCATCTCAACGTCTTTGCCTGCACGAGCTTGTTCATATGCCCGTTTTCCATCAACCCATTTGGCTGAAAAAGTTGGCGGCACCTGTTTTATAACCCCTTGAAAACCCAGTAAGGTTTTTGTTAACATTTCTAATGTAATATGGTTAAACGGGTATTCTTTATCAACAGAGGTTTCCAAATCGAAAGAAGGAGTAGTTGCACCTAGCTTGATTGTGGCTATATATTCTTTATGCAAATCTTGAACTTTTGAAATTTCTTTTGTTTTTTTCCCTGTACACACAATCATCAATCCTGTTGCCAAGGGATCAAGTGTACCGGCATGGCCTACCTTTATTTTTTTATTTTCCGGATTTTTTTTAAGTGTGTTTTTAACTTTCCTTACCAAATCGAAGGAAGTCCACATATATGGTTTATTAAAAAGAAGAATTTGACCTTCAAGAAAATTGAGAGGCATCAGATAATTTTTAAATCATAACCAAGAGCCAGCATCACTAATATTGCTGCTCCTGCAACTATTCTATAGTAACCAAAAGCCCTAAAACCATATTTTGTAAGGACAGAAATAAAAAATCGAATTGCAAGAACAGCAACAATAAACGCAATTGCATTTCCTGCAAGCAACAGTTTGATATTATGACCATCAATGCACTTATATGTCTTCAGCAACTTATATGCAGTAGCTGCGAACATTGTGGGTACTGCGAGAAAGAATGAAAATTCCGCAGCATTTTTACGGGTAAGTTTTTGAGTCATTCCTCCGATAATGGTTGCTGCTGAACGAGAAACACCCGGTATCATAGCAATACATTGAAAAAAACCTATTTTCAAAGCTTTCATATATGTAACATCCTGCTTGTTTTCATCAGGTTTGTGAAACCATTTATCAGCGAACAATAAAATAATCCCTCCGGCAATAAGCGATATGGCCACAACTACTACATTTTCAAGCAATTGGTCTATGTATTTCCCGAATGCAAACCCTACAATTGCGGCCGGAATAAATGCAACAAATAGTTTAAAATAAAAATTGATACTTTGAAAAAACCGTTTCCAATATAGCAATACAACTGAAAGAATTGTCCCAAATTGAATGCTTACAATAAAAGTTTTAATGAATTCTGAATTTTCAATACCTAGAAGTGATTGAGCAATAATCATATGCCCGGTAGAAGATACCGGTAAAAATTCTGTGATTCCTTCAACAATAGCAAGAGTTGCAACATCAAACCATGTCATTCTTACTATTCGTTTTTAGGTTTTCGCATAATAGCCCATATTTCTAACACAAATCCTGCAAGAATCAGCATGGGAGCAAAAGTAATTCGCCTGAAACTAAAAACATCGGGATTGAACACTTTTGGATCGTCTGATTTGCCACCTGCCATAAGAATATAGCCAAGTAAAATCATGGCTGCACCAATAATAATGTATCTGTAGTTTTCTTTTGGAATAGCAAACCCCATATCTTTTTCCTTAGGTTGTTCTTTTTTATTTTCCATCTAATAAAATATTTTCAAATTTCTTAACGGGCAAAAGTACACGAATTTTTTGAGATAGATAAAAATATTTTTTTTCTGTATAAAAATTGATATTTCTCAATATATTATTTTACATGTTTTAATTTATCAATTAATGAAACTATTGTACTTTTGAACAATAAATGGTATCCCTATTTAATAGATTATTTTTTTTTCTGTAACTACGTTATTAATAAATTTAAAGATAGAAAAAATGAAAAAGACTTTACTTTTTACAATTATGATCACTTGTCTTACAAGCCTTGCAACAGTGGCACAGGAAAAAAAAGACGATTATCCAAAAACTAAAATATCAGGATTAATTTTTGGTGATTATTATTTCAATTTGGTTCGTGATACTGCATTTAGTCCGATTATTCCAGATAATGCAATGACAGGTAATAACGCTCTTTCAGGAAAACAAAACGAGTATTCCGTTCAGGTTAGACGAATATATTTCACATTTGATCATGCAATGGCAAAAAATGTAGAAGCACGTTTTAGGCTGGAGGCTGATCCAAGTTCAAAATTGCCAAATAATAAATTAAGCACTTTTGTAAAAGCAGCATCCATTAAATGGAATTATTTCAAGGGGCATGATTTGTTTTTTGGATTAATAACAAATGCTATGTTTGAGGCAGAAGAAGACTGTTGGGGTCACCGATTTATTGAAAAAACCATTACAGATCTTAGGGGGATATTTCCATCGTCTGATTTTGGTATTGCATTAAAAGGGAAAATAGATAGTCTTGGCAAAATAAAATACAGTGCTATGTTTGGTGAAGGAACGGGTGTTGTTCCGTCAAATATTGATTGGTATAAAACATACTATTTTAATTTACAATATGCACCAATTCTTGAATTAAACGACAAAAAAGATATAACAAAAGCATTAACACTAAATTTTTCAGTTGATTTTAACGAAAAACCAACTGTGGTGAATTCCTATTATAATCCGGATGGCTCAAAAGGAGCTAGCAATTTTAATGGCAATGCTTCTACTTACTCGTTATTTGCCGGATATAAGGTAAAAGATAAATATAGCTTTGGTTTGGAATTTTATTTTACAAGCAGCAAAAGCGCATACAAGTTGATTGATACAACTACCGCAATAACAGATCCTGCAAATACTTCAAAATATATAAATAAAAATGGTACTGGCTTTTCTGTATGGGGATCCTACCAAATTAACGAAAAGATTGGCGCAGTAGTAAGATATGATTATTTTGAACCAAATAACCACAATAGCAAAGATGCAAAAGGCGATACACGTCATTATATTATTGCCGGGGCAACATACGCTCCTGCAAAGAAATTTATTATCAGCCCAAATGTTTTAGTTGAGATGTATGAAAATAAAATCACATATGCCCATGCTGCAATAACAGAAACAAAATTTAAAAGTTCAATTACACCTCGATTAACATTATCATATAACTTCTAATAATTTTATTTTACTGCAAGTTCTCCATTAACTTGTTTCAGAATGAGCGAACATAAATTAACAGGAATTATTTTAGCCGGAGGTAAAAGTTCACGAATGGGTTACGAAAAAGGGCTTGTGCTTTTTAATGGTAAACCAATGATTGAATATTCTATCTCTGTATTTAGTCAGCTCTGCAATGAATTAATTATCTGTTCGAACCATTCCTGCTATAATTATCTTGGATACAAAGTGGTTCCCGATATTGTTCCAGATTGCGGTCCGGTTGGTGGATTGTATTCCGGTTTGATGGTATCACATAATGAACTAAATTTAATTGCCCCTTGCGATGCACCTTTTATAACAATAGAATTATACACATATCTTTTACAAAATATAAATAAAAACAATGCCGTAATCCCTTCCACTGATGGTGAAATTAATCCACTTTTTGGAATTTATTCTTCTAAATGTATTTCATTAATACAATTACTGTTATTAGATAATAAATATAAAATGCTTCGGGTGGTTGAAGAGTTGGGAGCAAAAATAATTGCAATAAAAAACAATCCCGAAGTTTTTATAAACATAAATACCTATGAAGATCTGATAAAATTTTCTTTAAAATCGCCGATTCAAAAGGGCTAAACTGTAATTAATTTACTAATAGGCATCCATTTTCAAATAAAACAATTATCATGGTTTAATATTTTTACTTACGTCTGAAATATATTACATTTGTGTTTTAATTTCTTCATCATAGTTTATCGTGATGAAATAAAAAATAATCATTTAAATTTCAAATTATGATTTTACTAGGCATATTAGGCGGACAGGAGATAATTCTGATTTTAGTCGTAGTTCTTGTATTATTTGGCGGAAAAAAAATTCCAGAACTTATGCGTGGTTTAGGTCGCGGGATGAATGAGTTTAAAAAAGCTAAAGATGGAGTGTATGACGAGGCCGACAATGCAACCAAAGACAGTCCAAAACCAGAATTAAAGAAATAATTGCAGTTTTTAGCTGTTAATTCTTTTGCTACATGTTTGGTTTTTTATTTCGCTCTCTCCAAAAAAAATCTGGGGACATGACCTTTTGGGATCATGCAGATGTATTAAGAAAATATCTAATCCGTTCCATTCTTGCAATCATTGTTTTTGCAGTTGTTGCATTTTGCTACAAGAGCTTTATTTTTGATACAGTAATTCTTGCTCCAAGCCAACCATCATTTATCACTTATCGGGTTTTATGCAAACTGGCAGCATGGGTTAATATTCCTGAATTATGTGTGACACATATTCCTATGGATTTAATCAATATCGAGATCGGTGGTCAGTTTCGATACCATATGCTAATCTCTTTCATCGCAGGCATCATCATAGCATTCCCATTTATTGTAATTCAATTTTGGCGGTTTATTAAACCTGCTTTAACTGAAAAAGAACGACATTATTCCAGAGGTATGGTCTTTTATATTTCCAGCCTTTTTCTGATAGGTGTACTTTTTGGATATTATGTTATTGCTCCACTTACTATTAATTTTTTAGCATCATACGAGCTAAGCCCAATGATTAAAAACAATATTACTATTAGCTCTTATATTTCTACAATTTCTGTTTTATCACTTTCCATGGGCTTGGTTTTTGAATTGCCGGTACTCATATATTTTCTAACAAAAATAAACATCCTGACACCTGTATTTTTAAAGAAAAACAGAAAATATGCAATTATTATAATATTTATTGTAGCAGGATTTATCACTCCTTCAACAGATATGTTTAGCCAGATTCTTGTGGCACTTCCATTATTTTTTTTGTATGAAATAAGTATTTATGTTTCAAAAAAAGTACAAAAAAGTAAACAGGAAATAACTATACATTAAATTCTAATATCATCATGGACTCTGAAACAAAGAAAATAAGCCTTTCCGAATTAGGAGAGTTTGGTTTAATAGAACAACTTACAAAAAACATAAAGATAAAACATGCCGAAACGATAAAAGGTGTTGGAGATGATGCAGCGGTTATAAAATCAAATAAACACACTGTTGTAACTACCGATTTACTAGTTGAAGGCATCCACTTTGACCTAGTTTATACTCCACTTGTACATTTAGGATACAAAGCTGTTGTCGTAAATCTTTCTGATGTATATGCGATGAATGCTGAACCAAAACAAATCACAGTATCAATAGCTGTATCGAAAAAGATGACATTGGAAATGATAGAAGAATTATATTCCGGAATACATTTAGCATGTGAAAAATACAATGTTGATTTAATTGGAGGCGACACAACCTCTTCTGTTACTGGTTTGCTGATTAGCATTACGGCAATTGGAGAAGCTGATGAAAAAGAAATTATTTATAGAAGTGGTGCTAAAGAAAATGATTTGATCTGCGTCTCAGGCGACTTAGGTGGTGCATATTTGGGGCTACTTCTTTTAGAAAGAGAGAAAAAGGTATTTGAATCAAATCCAAGTATGCAACCTGATTTTAAAAGCCGTGAGTATATTTTAGAAAGGCAGCTAAAACCTGAAGCTCGTGGTGATATTCTTAAAATCTTAAAAGAAATGGGCATTCAACCCACAGCGATGATTGATATTTCTGATGGCCTTTCATCAGAGATCATGCATATTTGTAAAAATTCAAATATGGGCTGTAATATTTATGCAGACAGGATTCCCATAGATATTGAAACCGGAAATGCAGCCGATGAATTTATGTTAGATGCAACAACATGCGCATTGAATGGCGGTGAGGACTATGAATTATTATTTACTGTTCCAATTCAATATCATGAACAACTTCGGAACAATCTTAGTTTTACTGTGATAGGGCACATTATCGATAAAAACGAAGGAATGAACCTTGTTACGACAAATGGTGAATCAATAAAACTAAAAGCGCAAGGTTGGAATTCATTTTAAAAAGATTTTGATATATCTTTGTCCCTTATGTCAATTAAGAATTAAATCACTTTTTTTACAATCAAACCAAACAATTATGAAAAATCTACTTTTTGTGCTTTGTGTGTTTTTCTTGTCGTGTACGGCTAAAAAGGGAGTCTTTTACGAAGAGTTAAGTAATGTTCTTATTGTAAAATACGAGAAAGCAATGCTTGTAATTCAAACAGGTAATTTAAAAAATCATGCAGCATATTTGGTTTATGATATTCATGTAAAAGCAGATTATTCAACAAAACAATTGTTGCTTACAGGCTTTCAAAAGCAAAAAAAAGAAAACAAAGACCGATTTGAGATAGATTTAAACAAATTGGGTATCAAAAATATTCAAGATTACAAAATTATTTGGGTAGATCCTGATGGGAAAAATATTAACCTCCAACTACAAAAGAACGAGACAGAAAAATAATACCTATTTCACCTACAGCAACAATGCTCGAAATCAAGGTTTTTCCTTATTTACAATAATTTTTTTCAGTTTATTATTTTTAAAAACGGCTTCATAAAAAATTACTCCTTTTTCGTTAAAATATTTAACTTTCCCGTTTTTCTTCCCTTTGTCATAATGAACCTCGTCCTGTGGCTGCCCCCATTTATACCATTCTGTCCATTTTCCATCAGGTTTCCCAAGAAAATAATTTTCTTCTTTCAGTTTAGCTCCAAGGTTTGAATAATAAAGCCATTGTCCATCTTTTTTATTGTTGATAAAGTTACCGCTACTCTCCATTTGCCCATTTTCATAAAACGACATAGAAAGCCCTTGTAATATAGTGTCCTTATATGTTTCGACTGATTGTGTTTTTCCATTTTTATACCACATGGTAAAAATACTATCTTTTACACCAGCTTTATAATATGCTTCTGTTTTCTTAAACCCGTTATCATAAAATTTTACCCATTTCCCGGTCATTATGCCATTGGTATATACCCCTTCCATAACTTTAATTTTATTTTCATTCCACTCAGTCCACAGCCCATTTTCTTTTCCATTTAAGAAAACACCTTCATGATATTTTTGTCCATTTTCAAAATAAACAATCCACTGACCATCTTTTATCCCATTTTTATATTCCGCTTCTTTCCAGATTGTACCGTTTGCATACCACCATGTCCATTTGCCATCCATTTTCCCGTTGATGTAATCGCCTTCATTTCCTTTACCTCCATCTTTGCGCCAGTAAGTCCATTTCCCATCTTGAACATTATTCACAAATTCACCTTCAATATCAATTTTCCCATCTGCATTCCACCATTTTGCTAAACCATTCTTTTTGTCATCGGTAAACATTATTTCAGATTCTTTAAAATCTTTCGACCACCACCGAATCGCCACCCCATTCTTTAGTCCATTTTTAAAAGGAATTACAGCTTTTAACGTACCATTTTCATCCCAAAACTGCCACTCTCCATCTCTATTGCCGTTAATCAGATTCCCTTCCATCTCTTTTTGTCCGTTTCGAAACCATGAAATGTTTTTACCATTTTCAAAATTGATTTCATTTTGTATTTTATTATCTTCGTACCACGATTGCCATTTACCTGTTTTTTGACCATTTGTATAGTAGCCGGTACTTTTTTTATTCCCATTAAAATAGTAGTAAATCCACTCACCTGTTTCTTTACCATTAATAAATTCACCAGTTTCTTTAAGCTGTTTATTCGGATAATAATCTACAATTTTTCCTGTACCGTTTTCAACAACTTGCTTTCCTTTTGTATCCCAATAGCTTACGATTTTAGATGAATATGGTGTTGTCCAAATTTCAATTTTTTTCTTTTGTCCATCGTCATGGTAATACGTCCACACACTGTCTCTATCACGCATTTTAAAATATCCATCTTCAATTAAAATCCCCTGTTCGTTCCATGCACTATAATGTCCATTCTGATATCCGAAAACAAATTCACCTTCCGTTTTTTTCTTCCCATTTTTATAATAGTCTGTAACGATTCCATTAATTACCCCCTTTTTATAAGATATTTCCTGAAGTTTTATCCCATCATTGTCCCAATATGTCCATAAGCTATCTTCAAGACCGAGCTTTAAGATACCTTGACTTTTTATTTTTCCATTTTTCCATTTATAGGAAATATATTCTCCATCGGGAATTTGGACTTTTTCAACAGAATTTGTATCGGGAAAAGAATTATTGTCACTTTGGGCATTTGCATACCTTACAGTTATTAAGAATCCAATAATAAAAATGAAATACTTCATACAATAAAATTAATGATTGTGTAAAACTATACAAATATCGATATCAGTATTTTTCAAATAATCCATCTTACACATATATGAAACTCTTAACGTATAAGCTTTGATGTCACTACAAGTGTAAACAAAAAATATGAAAAAATCATATTCAAATTAAAAAAAATATTTTAGAAGTTAAACGGCATACAACATTTAAAAAAACACTTCGTTTAATAGACTGAAAATATTTCAGAAATATCTAAAAGGTATGTTTTTTGAGAAAGCACACATTAAATTTTTAAAAAGAAAAGTTATGAATAAGAAAAGAATTTTCGGAACAATTATTATTGCTGCAATAGGCAGTTTTTTTGGGATTCTTGGCTATGCTTTGGTTCTAAATGGGAATACACATGCTCAGCTCCTAAATCTAAAATCCAACGCACAATCTGTCTATTATTCGCCTGACAATTTATCAGGGTTACCAGACCTTACCGGTGCTGCTGAAAAATCAACGCTTGCAGTTGTACATGTTAAAACGCAATACATGCAAAACACAGCGTCCTCATCGGGGAATCCTGTACTTGACTTTTTTTACGGATACCAACAATATCAGGTACCCGTGCAATCTTCAGGTTCAGGTGTAATTATTTCTGAAGATGGGTACATTGTAACAAATAATCATGTGATCGATAATTCAGAATCTATAGAGGTTGTATTAAATGATAAACGTTCGTTTACAGCAAAGCTAATTGGCAGAGATGAAACAACAGATCTTGCACTATTAAAAATCGATGTAAAAAATTTACCGTATCTCATATATGGCAACTCTGATCGTTTAAAAATTGGGGAATGGGTGCTTGCCGTTGGAAATCCATTTAATCTGACATCAACTGTAACAGCGGGGATTGTGAGTGCAAAAGCAAGAAACATTAATATTTTAAGTAAACAATATGCCATTGAATCATTTATTCAAACAGATGCGGCTGTAAACCCAGGAAACAGTGGCGGTGCACTTGTAAACACCAACGGAGAACTTGTGGGCATTAATACTGCCATCGCCTCGAAAACAGGATCGTATGTGGGATATTCATTCGCTATACCCGTTAATATTGTTAAAAAAATTATTGCAGATATTCTTGAGTTTGGTGAAGTTCAGCGTGCATATATGGGTATAACTATTGCAGATATTGACTCAAAAGTAGCTGAACAACTTAAGCTTGATAAAAT
Organism: Bacteroidales bacterium; assembly: GCA_036171035.1. Taxonomy (GTDB): domain Bacteria; phylum Bacteroidota; class Bacteroidia; order Bacteroidales; family GWF2-35-48; genus GWF2-35-48. The sequence goes on along the minus strand of JAVHQG010000055.1, from coordinate 10,794 downwards.
TGAGGGGGTTTACATTAATGGTCTAAGTCAGCAAGGAGCTGCGGACAATGCAGGGATTCAGTCGGGAGATATTATTCTAAAAATTCAGGACATCAATGTGAATTCTGTTTCTGAAGTACTTGAACAAATTAGTAAATATAGACCAGGCGACAAAGTAACATTCTTAATAAAAAGAAAAGGCGATACAAAAGATGTTTCAATTGTGCTGAAAAATTACAAAGGAGATATAAGCGTGATTAAAACAACATCATATACGCTACAAGGTGCAAAATTTCAAGATCTTACACCAGAGGAGAAAAGCAAATTCAGATTAAACTTCGGAATAAAAGTAATCGAACTTAGTAATGGAAAATTTAGAAGTACCGGAATGCAAGAAGGATTTATCATTACACACTTTAATAGGAAACCCATCAAATCGTTTAATGAACTGCAAGAGGTGATGTCGAAAACCCACGGAGGTACTTACATTGATGGCATTTATCCAAATGGAATGACCGCCACATATATTTTTGGACTTTAATGTCTTTGCTTAATAAGCACATAATGTGTGATATAGAAAATAAATAAAAATAAATCATTTTTTTTATAGAATTTTGTAACCTTTTAAAAAACCTTACGTACAAGACCTGTGTTTTAAGTACGAATTTAATATATACACATGAGACAATTAAAGATTACCAAATCAATTACGAACCGCGAAAGTGCTTCACTCGACAAATACTTACAAGAAATAGGAAAAGAAGAGCTTATCACAGTAGAAGAAGAAGTTGAGTTAGCACAGCGCATCAGAAAAGGTGATCAGGCTGCACTTGAAAAACTTACCAGAGCAAATCTTCGTTTTGTAGTATCAGTTGCTAAACAGTATCAGAATCAGGGATTAAGTCTTCCCGATTTAATAAATGAAGGGAATCTTGGTCTTATAAAAGCTGCCGAAAAATTTGATGAAACCCGAGGTTTTAAATTTATTTCTTATGCCGTATGGTGGATTAGACAATCAATTTTGCAGGCATTAGCAGAACAATCCAGGATTGTGCGTTTACCGTTAAATCAGGTTGGATCGCTTAATAAAATAAATAAAGCTTTCTCAAAATTCGAGCAACAGAATGAAAGGAAACCAACCTCTGAAGAGCTTGCAGATGTTCTTGATCTCCCTGCTGATAAGGTTGCCGATACACTTCGGGTATCTGGTCGGCATATTTCAATGGATACACCTTTTGTCCAAGGTGAAGACAACAGTTTGCTTGATGTATTAGAAAACGAAGACTCACCTGTTGCAGATCATAGGCTGATTACAGAATCATTAAGCAAAGAAATTGAAAGAGCTCTCGCAACACTTACTCAAAGAGAAAGAGATATTATCAAGTTGTTTTTTGGCATCACACGTACAGAAATGACACTTGAAGAAATTGGTGAACAATTTGGACTGACAAGAGAACGTGTGCGGCAAATAAAAGAAAAAGCGATAAGAAGACTTCGGCACACTTCCAGAAGTAAACTGCTAAAATCTTATCTCGGATAAATAATAAAAGGAATCTTTAGATTCCTTTTTTGTTTTAATTCTTCAAAGAATCAGCGGAAATAAGCTCTTTTTCTTTATTAATAGATAAAGGGAATATTCCGGATAACTCACCTGAATAGTAGAATTCATAAGCTAATGAGCCAAAAGAGTAAACGGTACCGTTTACATTTATTCTTGAACCGCCTACTGATGGGTTAGGTTTTGGAACAGAGGCATAGTATCCTAAATTAAACAATGTTGCAAGAATTTCGGGTCTATCTGAAATATCATATCCAGCCTTTCGCCATTGGGCAATGTGTTGTTTTATGATAATGCCGGCATATAAGTATGAATAGTAATGATTATGATAATTTATTAATCGTTGAAATCGCTCATTTGTATGATCAGAAGAATTGAAATCAAGTATTTTTTCATATTGTTCTCCAAGATAAAAATCGGATTTTTTATCTTTTAATAGCTTTTCTGTACGCATAGCTGTTTCTTCCTTAATTCCGGTAACGCCATATGCAAATTTATTCTCAACTGAAAGTATTTTTAATGGAGCGATTACGTTTTTATAAACTTCTCGCATGGAAGTAAATAGCCTGATTTGTTCACCTACTAAAACACTCACAATAATGCGCGACTGAATACCGAGCTTATTAGCTGCCGAATCAATCTGCTGTTTATCTTTTATTACAGCCAGCTTGAAATCTTTCCACTCTTCCAGATTCATCCATTCAAAAACATTTCTGCTGTATTGTCCCTTCGGTTTTTGTCGTTCTAATATTTTTACAGAAAATTGAATTTTTTTCTGTAGTGCTTTATTTGTATCTATCTTAAAAAGAAGTGCGTCAAACATTTTTTCAATAATTGCAGGATCTTGGGATTTGTTCATCGCATCAAGCAACAGTTGTGCATTGAGTGGATAAAACTCATTTAGAGTCATTATTTTATAATATATATATGCTTTTTCGCGTGTGGCAATATAGGCAGAATCAGCCTTATCGGGTAGTATTTTATTGTTATGATAATATTTTTTTTTTGCTAATTCTTGAAAAACTCTGTCGTTAACGTCAACCGTTCCAGGATCGTCAGTGAGATGAAATTTTACAGCAAAAAACGCTCCAGATAGCACAAATCCAATGATTGCAAAAAAAACAATAATCAGGTAAATGATATATCGTAAACGTTTATTTTTTGGTAAGAGATTCATGTTTTTTAAAGTTTGCAAATGTAGAAAACATTTAAAGATTAAGAGAAAGAATTAAAGAAAATTCAGAAATCTTATTATGTAACTACTTCAAGGGATTCTGGTGCAATTTCTACAATAAACAATTCTGAAATATGGTCGATTTTTAAAACAACTTTTCTCTTACCTTTTATACTAATTAGTTCGCCATAGCTCCCTTTTAATGCTCCCTCGATAATTTTAACACGCTCCCCTGGTTTTAACTTTTCAGTAGTGATCTCATAATTTATCTGATTTTGAGTGATTTTTTTTAGCATTTTTATTTGTTTGTCGGGTATAGAAGCTGGTTTTCCAAGAAAAAATAAATATCGAACTACACCTGGAGTATAAAGGATTTCGAAATATTGAGATAATATTATTTTTACAAAGACATAGCTTCTGATTATTGGTTCTTCCACCCATTTTTTTCGATCGCTCCATTGTTTTTGTTGTTTTCGGATAGGAACATAGGCTTCGATATCTTTTTTTAATAGGCGTTCAACAACTTTTTTTTCAGTTCTTGACTTGGTATAAACAACATACCAACGAGCTACTTTAGCACTAATGTAAGTTGACAATGGTTAATTTTTTTTGCAAAAGTAATGGTTTGGGCGGAATAATAAAAAACTTGTTTGTTGCTTTCTGATTTTTTTGAAATTACTATTGAACAGAAATCATTCTATTAATGATTTTATTATCTGTGATAATTTCTAAATTATATATCCCTTTTGCAATATTGGGTAAATCAATATTAATATCAATAGCATCATGGTACAATCTTTCAAAAATCGGTTGACCTGTAATATCGAGCAGTTTAATAGAAACCGACTTTTCTTCTTTTGATAAACTAATATTAAATTTTTTATTTAACGGATTTGGAAAAATCTTAATTTGCGAGGCACGAATGTTTTGCTCTTGAATATCAGATAAAACACAAGACCAGCTAAGTTCAAACCCTGTCCCGGTAACACCCGGATCAGCAAATTGTTCAAGGGTAACACTACTCCCCGTTGAATTTATAAGAGAAGGAGGTGTGTTGTTGTTGCAATACAGTCCAATTAAAGGAGCATTAATACTTGCGCCATCATAAATAGCAAGATAATCGAAATTACACGAATTATTTTGTCCGGGTTCGAAATCAAACGAAAGGAAATTTAGTGAAATCTGAAATGCATCAATAGGCATTATTGTTAAAATGCTATGTGAATTATTTTGATACGGTCCTTGGCCTCCACTATCAAATAATGTCCCGGAACAGCATGTTTGCACGTTGTTGCCGGCAGTTAGTGGCATTGAAAGATTACCGTTATTTGTCTGGCTGATGTTAATAATGCCAATGTTTACAATTGAGTCATTACCACAAAATCCACCATTTACCTTTAATTTTACATCATAGACTCCAGCAGTTGTATAGATGTGAACAGGGTTTTCATCTATACTTGTATTTCCGTCACCAAAATCCCAAGAGTATGTTAATGCGTTAGTGCTATTATTCAAAAAATGCACGATTGCCGGAGTAGAACAAGAAGCCCCATTGTCAGCAGAAAATGCAGCATTTACAGGTATTGCATCAAGTGTGACGACAAATAAAAGACTATCTGTACCAAATGTGTTTGAGGAATGAAGTATAACTTGGAATGTCCCTACAGACAGGTACGAATGGATAGGATTTTTTTGAGTTGATGTAGAGCCATCACCAAAATCCCACAAATACTGAGTTGGAACGCCGGTTGAGGCATTATAAAAATTTACAATACCTTGGCAAGCAGACACAATCTGAAAACTGAAATTAGCATCCGGAATTGTTGGCTGTTCATATAAATCTGATTCCCACAATCCACGCCCATAGGTAGCTGCACGTATTTTCCTTGTGGCATATTGTATTTCGAGTTCATCAACCACAACATTCGGAAGACCGGTGTTAAAGAGAGTCCATTGAGCCATTGTTGCATTTCTGTAATAAACTCCCACATCTGTACCAACGTATAGGGCATCGTTTGAATTATTCTCATAAACGATGCAATTGACTGGCAAATTAGGCAATCCGGTAGAATAATTTGTCCAGGTTGAGCCGGCATTATTTGAAACATATACTTTTTCTCCGGTTGAATAGCCAGAAAGTGTAACCCATATTTTTTGAGGATTTGTAGGGCATATTGCAAGATATTTTATGGCAAGGTTTGGTAATCCGGAAAAAATAGAATTCCAGGAAATCCCTCCGTTTATTGTTTTAAACAGACTAGAATAAGCACCTGCATAAATATATTGTGGATCAGATGGAGCAACAGCAAGAGTAGTAATATTGTTTCCATTTGTTAGGTTAGAGGAAATAGTTGACCAGCTATCACCTCCATCAGTTGTTTTATATACGTCATCAAATCCCATAAACAGTGTATTATGATCTGTGGGATGAATCACATATGGCGTAATCCATGCACCCTGTGGGGCAGAAGGAGGAGCAATGTCTAAGAAGGAAATCCCGCCATCAACGGATTTGCTTATACCTCCGTAATAAATTTCAGCATACATAATGTCTTCATTAGTATAATCAATTAAGCATTCCATGCCATCACCGCCAACGGTTGCCCACCAATTGCCATTATCATATTTCATGCTACCATTATCTTGTGAGCCGGTTACAATTATATTTGGGTTTGTGGCAGCACAACCTATGCGATAAATTTGTAAAATCTGAAGATCATCGCTTAAATCGATCCAGTCAACTCCATTGCCAGATTTATTAAGTCCTCCATCATTGCCAGAGAAGATTTCATTGGTGTGTGGATTAAATGAAAAATAATGCTGATCTGCATGAACATACGCAACCCCATTATCTCCATACCAGTGTGCATTAATAGCCCAACTCGCCCCACCATCAGTAGATTTCCAGATATTTACCCCACCAACATATACAATATCTGCATCAAGTGGAGAAGCTGCAATTGCAAGATCATACCAGCCCTGACCGCCTGACCCTGTAGCATCTGATGTCCATCCCAGCAAATTGCCATTAAGAGAAGTTGTGGCAGGCAACCAAGTGCTTCCACTATTTGTTGATTTATATACACCGTAAAATCCCCCGTCATTTCCACTACATAGGGCATAAATAATTTCAGGATTTGCAGGCGTCACAGCAAGTGCAATGCGACTAACACTACCATAATCTATTGAATTTGCAATAGGGGAAAAACTATTTCCACTATCAGTAGATTTTAGAATTTGCTGTTGTTCTGCAACATAGACAACAGAAGGGTTGCCGGGCTTAAAGCAGACATCTTTGCACACTCCTTGCGTTACCAAAGACCACGAAGCTCCGGCATCAGTGGTTTTATATACACCATTATTTGATGCAGCAATTAGGATGTTATTATTTTCGGGATTTTGAATTAATTTTCGATATGTTACGTGGTCTGTGATATTGTGTGAACTGCCAGTGGTATTCCAAGTGGTTCCACCATCAGTTGATTTTAAAATTCCGGAACTATAAGTTGAAGCACCATCGCCATCACCAGTTGCAATGTAAATAATTTCCGGATTAATATTATCAATTACAATATCTGAAACGCCGATACTGGCAAGCTGATCGGTGGTTGTTGCCCAAGAGTTTCCACCTGTGGTTGTTTTCCAAAATCCACCGGAAGGAGCTCCAACGTATATCGTATTAGCGTCAAAGGTATGAAAAGCCACACAATTGATTCTGCCTGAGCCACGTTTATATGCAGGGGTATTAATATCTGTAGGAGTGTTATACGGACCCATTGGAGTCCAGTTTGCAACGAGGCTTCTATCGTTATTACTTTTTAATGTTTCTTCCCATAATTGATTTGGATAAAACTTCCCACTTGGATATACCCGTGGTTCCATGAAATTTTCCCACCTTTTAAATTGTTTCCAACCATGGCTACGTTCAATTTTATTATTTTTCCAATATTCATTGAATGCTTTTTGTATATCGTAAAAATTTATAGAATCTGAATTTTTATTTCTGTTGTAAAATTGATCCATCCAAGGCTGTGAAAAGCATGAACAAGAGATCAAAAGGAAGCATATCTGGATAATTGTTGTTCTCATAATTGCACATTTATTACAAAGAGAAACATTTTGAAGCTATCGTTTATAAATAAAATATTGACTACCGACAATCAACAGTGTTGTAAAAATACTACTTAAAATTGTTCTTCCAATAATAAAAAAGACTCCAGAAAGCTTAAAAACTTCAATTCCAAATAAAAATGAATGATGCAAAACAGTAAGAATCAATGTGTATTTAATAACCCAAGCAAGTCCTAATGATTTGATGCGAGGCATTGAAGACGTTTCATATCCTTCTCGGGGAGCAATAGCTTTTAAGATATACGGTCTGAGAAAACCAATAAACACAGTTGCAGAAGCGTGCATCCCGGGTGTATCTGAAAAAATATCGATGGTTATTCCCAAACAAAATGCAACAAAAAGTAATAGCCATTTTGGCGTTTCAAATGGAAGAAGCAAAATAAACATGATGTACATAAAAGGATTAATGTAACCACTCAACTGAATATTATTTAGAATAAATACCTGAATGGTTATAAAAAACACAAAACTTAATAAATATAAAACAAACCCTCTAAACATAAATTATTTGTTCAAATTTTGTACTTCATCTTTCATCATATTACGCACTACATAAACATAGTTAAGGCTTTTAAAATCGGTTGATAGCGCTACTTTTGTAGTGTAAAAATTATCGCCACCTTTAAATGAGAATTCCTCTAATTTACCTACTAAAATTCCTTCAGGGAAAATTGTAGAGTAGCCACTGGTAACAATTGTATCGTTTTTTCTGATTTTAATATGAACCGGAATTTCATTTAATACCACTTTGTTGTATGATCGTCCATCCCAGATAATGGATCCAAAGTAGCCATTTCTTTTAACTTTAGCACTAACTCTAAGGTTACTGTTGAGCAAAGAAATAACTGTAGAAAAATTATCGCCAACATTCTTAATAATTCCAACTATTCCATTTGGTGAAATAACTGCCATTTCCTCTTTAATTCCATGTTTACGACCCTTATCAATCACAATAAAATTGTTTTGCATATTTACTGAATTATGCACCACTTTTGCAGAAATATAAGAATATTGTTGATGTCGTAAAGAATCTTTTGTATGATTTAAAAAAATAGTATCAGTTTTAAAGGAAGAATATAATAAATTTCTAAGATGTGAATTTTCTTCTGAAAGTTTTAAATTTTCATCTTTCAAGAAAAAATATTCTGTAAATTCATTATACTTATTATAAATAGCTCCGGATATTTCGTAACCGATATTTAAAATTTTCGCACGATGAAAATTATTATTCTGAACCAATATGTAAAGTGAGAGAGACTCAAGCAAGGCAAAGAGGATAATGATATAATGCCGGATAATGAATCTAAATAAATTATTCATTGTTGTTTTCAATAAAAAAAGATAGTCTAAAACTATCTTCTATCATAAATTCTGTGTACTCAATCAGTAAAACCTTATCGCATCAAAAATGAAAATTTATCAACATTTTTCAAAGCAATACCGGTACCTCGTGCAACAGCATGAAGTGGATCATCTGAAATATGAACAGGGATATTTGTTTTATCGCTGATTCGTTTGTTTAGCCCTCGAAGCAATGCTCCACCACCTGCAAGATAAATACCTTTATTATACACATCTGCATACAATTCCGGAGGGGTTTGCTCTAGAACATCCATAATAGCTGCTTCAATTCTTGTAATAGATTTATCGAGGCAATGTGCAATTTCTGAATACGAAACGGGTATTTCTAGTGGAAGTGCCGTCATCTGATGAGGTCCGCGAACGATATAATCGGGTGGAGGAACTTCAAGATCAGCAAGAGCCGCACCTACATTAATTTTAATTTCTTCGGCTGTTCTATCGCCTACCCTGATATTATGTTGATTTCTCATATATTCCATAATATCTTCAGTAAAATCGTCACCGGCAATACGAACTGATTTATTACATACAATACCACCAAGTGATATTACAGCAATTTCAGTAGTTCCACCACCGATATCAACTACCATATTTCCTTCGGGTGCTTCAACATCAAACCCGATACCGATAGCGGCTGCCATTGGTTCAAAAATAAGGAAAACTTCCCTTCCGCCGGCGTGTTCAGAAGAGTCGCGCACAGCACGAACTTCAACTTCAGTACTGCCTGAAGGAATTGAGACAACCATCTTTAAAGATGGATTAAACAGTTTTGTGCCTCTTTGCGTAAGCTTTATCATACCGCGGAGCATTAGCTCGGCCGCATTAAAGTCTGCAATAACACCATCGCGTAGCGGACGTATTGTGCGTATATTCTCATGTGTTTTGCCATGCATCTGACGTGCCCTGTGACCTATTGCCACAAGCTTTTGTGTACGATTATCAATGGCAACAATGGATGGTTCATCAACTACAATTTTATCATTGTGAATTATAATCGTGTTGGCAGTGCCAAGATCTATTGCTATTTCTTGAGTAAAAAATGAAAAAACTCCCATGCTTTTTCTAAATAAATTTCAAACGTTAATTTGGTAAAAATATATAATCTTTAGTTTATTAAATCATTTTCAAAAAAAATAGTTACTAACAAAGCGATTTAAGATTTGTGTTTTTTTTTTGACTAACAATTTCGCATCTCTTTCGCCATTAGCTTTTCAATCTCGTCGATTTCAATCGGGATATTTTTCATTAGATCAACAGGAATATCATTCACCATTATATCGTTTTCAATTCTGATTCCAATAGCTTCTTCAGCGATGTATAGACCAGGTTCACAGCTCAATATCATGCCTTTTTTGAAAACTAATTGTTTATTTCCTGAATCATGCACATCAAGACCAATAAAATGAGAGATTCCATGCATAAAATATTGAAAGAATAAAGGTTTTGTCGGATCTTGATTTTTTACATCTGCAATTGTGAATAGACCAAGACCAATCATCTCCTTCTCCATCATTTTGCATACTTCAGCATGCACTTTGTCGATTGTATTTCCCGGAACAAAAAGTTTAACAGTTTTTTTAAAAACACGCAAAACTGCGTTATAGCAATCTTTCTGACGCTTTGTGAATTTACCGTTTACCGGGATTGTTCGCGACAAATCTCCTGCATAATTTGCATATTCTGCACCAAAATCAAGTAATATCAGGTCGCCTGAATTACATGTTTGATTATTTTCAATATAATGCAAAATACAGGCATTTTTTCCTGAAGCAACTATTGGAGCATATGCGTGTCCGGAAGCTCTGCCTCTTATAAATTCATGTGTGATTTCTGCTTCAATTTCATATTCAAATACACCTGGTTTTACATATTTTAATACTCGCAAAAAGGCTTTTTCAGTAATATTGCAAGCATGCTGTAACAGCTCGATTTCAACTGGTTCTTTTACCGCCCGTAAGTCTGATAAAATTGGAGCAAGTCGTTTTATTTCATGGCTTGGGTATTCCTGCCTTATTTTGTTTGCAAAGCGCAGTTCCCTATAGGGTACTTCGGTAATAAATTTGGGAGACTCATTCAATGAGATATAAACTTTGTTCACCCTTGTCATCAACTCCTTAAGTGTAACTTCAAAGTCAGATAGCCATTTTACATTTTTAACTCCTGAAATTTTTGCTGCATCGTTGAGAGAATAGCGATGGCCGTACCATATCACCATGGTTTCATCAGCATAATTCACAAAAACTATTTCGCGCATACTTTCAATTGGATGCCCCGGACATAGGCACAAAATACATTTTTCCTGATCAAGACCTGTCAAATAGAACAAATCTGGGTTCTGCCGAAAAGGGAAATTTTGATCGCCATTTTTAGGCATTTCGTCATTTGAATTTATAATAACAAGGGCATCTTTTTCAATATTTTTCAAGAGTTTTTGCCTGTTTTTCTTGAATAATTCCGGAGAAATAGTATTGTATCTCATTTTATAAATTTTGGTTTTACAATTTGGCTATCAATTGGCAGTTCCTTGCTCAAATATTATTTAGTGTCAGCAAGAAAACGCCAATAATTTCGTTAAACAACCCACAAGCTC
>JAVHQG010000054.1:0-5805 GCA_036171035.1 Bacteroidales bacterium | reverse complement strand
GATTTCTCCCGTTGGTCGAAATGACTTTGGGGAGAAGATGGGATGATGGGATTTTTAGGTTTAATTGTTTCGTAAATCTTGTAAAATATCTTTATTCAAAGTCCTTGATGAAATAAAATAGATCCAAAACGTTCCATTTAACAAACAAGCTATTAACAGTGTTGAAATCAGAGAGACAGGTAAAGAAACAAAATTAGATACTATAGAAGGAATCGTTGCAACCACAGCAGATACAGTTCCCACCACAATTCCGGTAAAAAGGATCAGACCATTTTCAATAAAAATAATTTTCAAAATAATATATCGAGAAATACCCATAGCCTGAAGCATTGCTAATTCTGATTTTTGCTCATTCACAACACGTGCAATTAGCACAGCAGTGCCTATTAAGCTTAGTATAAGCGCAATCCCCCCCAATGAAATAAATATATCCAAATACGTGTTTGTAACAGAATAAAACAATGCCAACCTTTCTTTTGTAGAACTGACAATAATTCCAACATTTTGAAAATTATTTTCAAGCATTTGTTTAAGCCCCGATTCACAAATATTTGTGGCATCAACTAAAAAAATGTTACTACCACCAACATCAGGAAAATTATCTATAAAAATATTTTGTGCGATGATAAGATTCCCTTGAAAGATAGAATTTTCAAGTCCTGCAATTAGTTTAAAAAAAATTGTATCACCCTTTTCATTCAAATACTTTATTGTATCTCCAACAGATTTCCCAAGACCCCATGTAATCACAGATTGATCGGCAATAGCAGCAAATACATTTCTCCCTAAAGGATATTTTAGTACTTCCCAAGGATTTTTCTTTTCGGTAATTTTATCTGTTTGAGTAAAACTAAAAGCTTTTCGCCTAATAAATTCGTCAGGGTTCACAGCAACAATCCGTGGTTTCGCAACTCGATTCAGATTTAAACAACTTGCATCATCGCCATTTAATGCTTTTAACTGCACAAACGATAGGTTTTTAGATGACTCGGGGATATTGAAACTATTTCGCCCCTTCTTTGTATTCAAATCATAAAGTATTGGTAAAGATGTTTCAGCATACAATTGAAACCCACCTGAACCAGATTGTCTCTCTGCACTCATTTTAGAAAAATCAGTTCGGTTAAACCCCGTTGAGACAATCAAAAAGACACCTAAAGAAATCAGGCAAATCTGTAGCAACGATCGTTTTCTTCTGTATAAGATATTATTAAAACTTTGATAGAATACAGTAACATTCAAACTCTTTTCTTTAGCAATTTTTTGCAACAATAAATAAATAAATAAATAAAAATACACGAGAATTAAAATCCCTGCAAAATAGAACAACATTGGATTTTGAGACATTTTTATAATTCTTGCAAGCAATAAAATAGTTATCGTTGTGATAAAACAAATAAATAGAACAACTGCAATAAAACGATTCGATTTCTTTTGTTTTTGCGCATTAAAGGGGAAAAATTTATGAATAGAGTAAATTGGCACAACAGATTTTTTAGAAATAGTAATAAGTATCGTTATCAAAGCAAATACAAAGGATACAGCACATCCAATAAAAACAGAAGAAGCCTGAACATGAATTTGGATATTAGAAGTTCTAACAATATCGCTCCAAATATTATTAAGAAAATAAAGCACAATCTGATTCAAAAAAATGCCACAAGCAACACCACCAATGATGGCAAAAAATGCAATAAAAATTCCTTCAACAACAAAAATCATTTTAATCTTACCATCAGCAATCCCCAATGCAGATAAGATACCCATTTCTTTTTTTCGCAAGTCAATATTCAGAGACAACAGCAAAGCAGATAAAATCACTGCTGCAAGGATTAATAAAAAACTCAAAGAAATGAACAGTTGACTAAAGTCTATCCCTTCGTTAGCGGATAGACTACCACTACGTTTAACAGGGACAACCTGCATTCCAATGTTTTGAGGATTTAATTTTTGTAAAAATTCGGTCACCAATTTATTCGTATCTATAGGCTCAATTAATCTGATTGCAGTGCAATTGCCAAATGTAGTTCCCCATATTTTTTTTGCAGTTTTATACGAAATAAATGCTTTAGGTGTTCCTCGATATCTATTCCAATAATCTTCATCTTTTTGCCTAATCTTTTTCAAATCAATTGGTATCCCTGTATTCCAATCTTTGCAACGATTCACATTAGCTAAACCTTCAAATTCAGGCATTAGAAGGCTATCACCGGATGCACCTTTAATTGGTACGATTAATATAATCTTAAACTTACAGTTTTCATCTTTCAGCTTTTTGAAAGAACCAAGTTTATAATAAGCAAGCGTAATAGAATCCCCAATTTTTACATTCAAATCGGAAGCCATCCATTCATTGATGATTATCTCATAATCATTGATATTCGAATCAATCGTTTCAGCAGGTGAAGCACAGAAAGAATAAGGAGTTTCATGATTATTTGTATAAAAAGAATTTACAAGATATGTAAAAACAGGATAACAATTCAAATTCGTATTTCTTACAATATTTAGTATTGTATCTTCAATAAAAATTCTATCAGATATTAGTTCAAATTGTTTTAGCTTTTGAATTTTTCTAAATTTTAAATTAAAATCAGCAAGTGTCCAACATTTCTTGATTTCACGAGAAATGTAATTTTCCGAAAGATGATTTTCACCACCGATTAGGAGTACATTTGAGACATTTTTTAAAGACAAAAATTTATTTAATACCGATAGCGAGACAAAAATATTAGCCGGAGCAACCTGATTATTTTGAAGATTAAAATTTCCAAACTGATTTTCAGAAGCAATTGCTTTCACGTGCATACGCTTCGATACAGCCTCTTTATCATCAGGAACAAATGGTGCATCTATTGGCACAATATGCGGTTGTTGAATTTTTAATAATATTTCATCATCTATCACAAGATTTAATCTTCTTGCCAATGATTGATTAATGATTACCTCATCATCAAGTAAATTATCAAAGAGAGTATCAGCCTTACCAATGTTCCAAAAATCGGTATTTACGCCATATACCTGAACCTGTTGAATACGCTTGTTTTCAGAGCAATCAGAAGCAAAACCTTTCAAATGTAAAACAGGAACAACTTGATTTTTTAAATTATTGTGTAATTTTTTTGCAAGAGAAGTTTGAAAAAAACGATTATTAGAAACTACTGCAAACTCAGATCCACCAAGTCTTTCTTGCACAATTTTATGTAAAGTAAATTTCACAGAATCACCAAGCGTAAGAGTTCCAATAATAACGCCTGTACTCAACATGATGCCAAGAAAAGTCAAAGTATTTTTACGTCGGTAGTAGTAAAAATTTCTAAAAATTAATGTTAAAAATGTCATGGAATTTACTTACAATAATAAAGCATCATTGAATATTTATTCGCCTGAGCAAAATCGTGCAAAAACGCCCAATGGTAACTTATTCCCTGTAGTTGACGAAATAAATAATTCTCCTGTATGCAGTTTTGAATTTTCAGGGATAGCTGATTGCAAAAGGTTTTCAAGAATTATTGCAGAAAATCCCAAAGAGTATGTATTTAGGATTAGGAAATGATTTTGTTTATCCAACAATTGTAAAATCAATTTCATCATTTCATTAATGTCTTTTTCAAGCTTCCAATTTTCACCATTAGGTCCATGACCAAAAGCAGGTGGATCTAAAATGATTCCCTGGTATTTATTTTCCCGTTTAACCTCACGTTTTACGAAAGTAAGTGCATCTTCAACCACCCAGCGGATATTTTCAAGTTTAGACAATTCCATGTTTTCTTTAGCCCATGAAACCACTTGCTTAACAGAATCAACATGAACAATATCAGCTCCAATTTGTTTTGCAGTAATAGATGCGCCACCTGTATAAGCAAAAAGATTAAGCACTTTCGGCTTATCTATTTTAAGGTTCTTAATAGATGAAGCAATGTATTCCCAATTTACTGACTGTTCAGGAAAAACGCCAACATGCTTGAAAGAAGTTAGTCCTAATCGAAATTTTAAGTTCAGTTGTTTAGAATTGTATTCAATAATCCATTGATCCGGCATGGTTTTATTTTTCTGCCAAATACCTGAGGAACTGGATTTGCTAATAAATTTTACATGAGCGGTTTTATTCCACTCATTGTCGGAGAGCTTCTTATCCCAAACAGCCTGTGGTTCTGGTCTTATGAGAATGTAATTACCAAATCGCTCCAATTTTTCAAAATCACCAGAATCGATCAGTTCATATTCTGTCCACGTGTTTGGGAAGAGGAGATCCATGTTTTATGAATTATCCTTCAATTTCCTTCACCATTTTTCTAATCCTGTCCCAACGCTGTTCTTCCATTGTAGCACCAACAACTTCGATTACATTTCCAGAAAGTACAGCACCAATTTTACCACATTTTTCAAGTGATAAATTTTTCTCAAGTCCATAGAAAAAACCAGCAGCATAAAGATCGCCTGCGCCTGTTGTATCAACTGGAGTAGCATCAATCACACCCACTTTGTAAACTGTTTTTCCTTTTTTGATTAATGATCCATTTTTCCCAACTTTCACAACTGCTATTTCGCAGTGTTGACCTATTTCGTGCAGTGCATCTTCAGGTTCTTTGCCTGTAAATGCCTTTGATTCATCTTCATTTGCAAAGACAATATCAGCATATTCAGAAACAAGCATTTTTAGAAATTCAAGATTTCCTTCAACTACATTATAACTTGCAAGATCAATAGCAATTTTAAGTCCTTTATTTTTCGCCATTTTCGCCGCTTGCAAAATAAGTTTCTGATTTTGAACAAGGTATCCTTCAATATGAAAATAGGAATATCCATCAAACATTTCATGGGTTAAGTCAGTTGCAAGCATCTCAATTGCTGCACCAAGAAAAACAGCAAATGTTCGTTCACCATCAGGAGTAACAAGAACGACAGCCCTTCCACTATTTGCTTTCCCTTTTAGTAAAATCGGGTTAACCCCGGCAGATTTCATATCGTTATAATAAAAATCTCCAAATTCATCACTACCCACTTTCCCTAGAAATCCAGTTTTAATATTTAATTTAGCAAGACCACGAATCGTGTTTGCTGCAGACCCACCTGACGCAAGTGATTTTTTAAAATGTTTTGTTTCTGTATCAATTTTTGCTGCCGTTTCCTGATCTACGAGCTGCATACTACCTTTAGGAAGATTAAATCCTGTTAAAGGAAATTCATTTTCAAGTTTTGTCATTATATCAGTTAGCGCATTGCCTATACCGAGTACTCCTGAATTATTCATGATCGTAATATTTAATTTTTTTAATTTTTTCCACAAAGATATTTTTTTATTTCCAAAAACCTATTACTTTTGTGGCTTCAAATTCTTCCTTAGCTCAGCTGGTTAGAGCACCTGACTGTTAATCAGGGGGTCCAAGGTTCAAGTCCTTGAGGGAGAGCGAAGAGAATCCTCACAATCAAAAAGTTGTGAGGTTTTCTTGTTTTTATACTGCTCCTGAAAATCAATCCAAATCAATATGGTTTTAGTGTCTTTAATGAACATTTAGAGCAAATTACAAGCACATAATTTCACTTGTATCCCTTGTGAATGCACAATTTTTAAAATTTATGCCAACACTAAAAAAATTTCATGATAAAAGAAGACAAAAAAAAGATGATACTTACTCATGCTGACTCAATCAAACATCAAAGCTGACAGGATTATCTACAGCAGAGCCAAGACTCATAAAATTTACAGTATTAAGATTCTGCCTCGAGTACAGGAAATCCTGAATAACTTAACCCACATTGCAGTTATGAGTCTGTAATATTCTGATAATAAGAATTTTCATT
>JAVHQG010000053.1:0-5822 GCA_036171035.1 Bacteroidales bacterium | reverse complement strand
AGTCCCCTTTAGGGGATTTAGGGGTTAAAAGACTTTTCATAGTGTACTCAAACATTCAATATTTTGCAAGGTATATAAAAACAAAAAGACTCCCCAATAATAGGGAGTCTTTTATGATTATTGTTTGTCCATAAAGTCAGTGTCTGATTCATAATGTCCGAGTTTAAGGCTTTCGATGTTTTGAAAGTCAGGAGTTTACTGATGTAAATGACTGACTCGAAAAACGAGAGTAACGAAAAAATCGGGCATTATGGACAGACACTAATTATTGATTCAAAAAGATTAAATAATGCCTTGATCAATCATTGCGTTAGCAACTTTAAGGAAACCGGCAATATTGGCACCCTTTACATAATTAACATAACCAGCACTATCTTTTCCGTATTTCACACATGCGCTATGAATATTTTTCATAATATCATGTAGCTTGTGGTCCACTTCTTCTGCACTCCAGTTAAGTTTCATGCCATTCTGTGACATTTCAAGACCAGATGTTGCAACACCACCGGCATTAACTGCTTTTCCGGGAGCAAATAATAATTTATTTTTAATGAAAACCTCAACAGCATCAGGATTACAGCCCATGTTCGAGATTTCGGCAACAAGCATACATCCGTTTGCAATAAGTTTTTTAGCATCGTCGCCATTAACTTCATTTTGTGTTGCACAAGGTAAGGCAACATCACATTTCACTTCCCATGGACGTTTACCTTGAACGAATTGTGAACCGGGGAATTCAGAAGCATATGGTTTTACAATATCTTGAGCAGATGATCTTAATTCCAACATATAATCAATTTTTTTGCCGCTGATACCTTCTGCATCGTAGATATATCCATCAGGACCAGAAATAGTAACTACTTTTCCGCCTAATTCAACAACTTTTAGAGCAGCTCCCCATGCAACATTTCCAAATCCGGAAATTGCAACCACTTTCCCTTTTAGATTTAGCCCTTTTGTTTTTAACATCTCTTCAACAAAATAGATACCTCCGAAACCAGTAGCTTCCGGACGAACAAGGCTACCACCCCATGCCAAACCTTTTCCGGTTAATACACCCTCGTGTTGACGGGTTAATTTTTTATACATACCGAATAAGAATCCTATTTCTCTTCCACCAACACCTATATCTCCGGCAGGAACATCCATTTCAGGACCAATCATTCGCTGCAATTCGATCATGAAAGACTGGCAAAAGTGCATTACTTCAGCATCGGATTTGCCTTTTGGGTCAAAATCAGAACCGCCTTTTGCACCACCCATTGGAAGTGTGGTTAAACTATTCTTAAAAATTTGTTCAAATCCTAAAAATTTCAGAATACTAATATTTACACTTGGATGGAAACGCAGACCTCCTTTATATGGTCCAATAGCCTGATTGAACTGACATCTGTAACCAAGATTTACATGAACTTTTCCTTTATCATCCATCCAAGGAACTTTAAAAGTTAAAGTTCTATCTGGCTCAACAAGCCTTTCAATAATGGCTGCAGCTTCAAAATGAGGATTTTCATTGTACACCTCTTCAATGGATTCCAATACTTCGCGAACTGCTTGTAAAAATTCAACTTCACCCGGATGTTTTTTTTCCAGATCAGTCATGATTTTTTCAACTTTCATTTTGATTAGTTTTTTAGTTAAAATTTATAATAAATTTATTATGAAATTATGGGTCAAAATTATACTTATCGTGTAAATAAAAAAATAAATTCGTACATGTTTAAAAACAAAGACATTAGTCATGAAAAGAACAAAAAAACAACGTTCAATCAAAAGCAAAAACAAATGATTTTGTACAATTTGATTTTTGTTTTACTTTTGAGACATCACATTTTTATAATTCAACCAAAATTTACAAATGAAATTAATATTTTCAGCATTTCTTTCTTTTTTATGTTTTGTTCTACCTGCACAAGACTTTAATGAGGCTTTTAAAACAGACCGAAACATTAATCCTGAAGACAGCAACAAGCTATATTTTAAGATTGAAAACAATAACTTTTTCAAGAATAATGAATATTTTGGAAAAAACGAAGAGGGGCTTACTGATTTAGGCTTCCTGTTTAAACCAAAATTTATTTATTATCCAAGCCACAACACAAAAATTGAAGCAGGAGTTCATTTTCTTAAGTTTTCCGGTAAAAATGATTTCACGCAAACCTATCCCATTTTTTCCTTTCAAGCCAATATATGTAAGGGGTTTGATATCTTACTTGGATCGCTTTATAGCGGATATAACCACGAACTAATTGAGCCACTATATAAGTCTGAACGACATTTTGAAAAAAATTATGAAAATGGTATCCAGATAATGACAAATTTAAAGCGGTTCAAATCTGATTTATGGATTGATTGGGAAAAATTTATTTTTACCGGAGATCCGTACAAAGAAGAGTTTAGCATAGGGACATCCAATAAAATATATATCACCGTTCCTGAAGCTGATTTTGTTATATCCATCCCATTGCAAGGAATTGCATCGCATAAAGGAGGACAAGTTACTGCTGACACAAATCATTTACAATCGTTGGTTAATGGTGCCGGTGGGCTTTCTCTGGAATACAAATTAAAAACAGATTTGATACATAGTTTTGGATTAAACGGATATGCGCTATCGTATGCTGATGTGTCTCCATATCCCGTGCTGCCGTATATTCAAGGTTACGGAATATATTCCGATGTATGGGTCAATGCAAAATGTTTAAATTTCAATGCCGGTTATTGGTATGGAAAATATTTTATTGCACCTCGGGGAGAAGAATTATTTCAATCTATTTCTATAATTAATATATTAAACAAAACACCTGTTAATCAGATATTATTTACAAAAGTTGGTTTCAAAAAAGAAGTATATAAAGATATTTTTGTTGAGTTACGATTTGAAGGATATTATGAAATGCAAGATAAAAATTTTGATTATTCTTATGGATTGCACATTATTTTTAACAGAAATTTCTTCATAAGGAAATTTTAATTACCTATTAATTTAGCGTAAACGTGAAAGAACAAAATTGAGTATTGTTCCCATTATCATGTGTCAAAAACAGGAATATGCGTAACATCAATTATTAAGGATCAAGTATGAAATTAATACCTAATAGATTATGTCTTTAAAATATAATTGCAGATTGCAGAGGGCAAACTGCCGGTGGCTGTTTGAGCCAGTTTGTGCGGATGATCGATTGAAGATATATGAGGTTTCTTAATCTGAAATCGAATATCGTTAATCTTAATTCGTAAATCAAATAATATTGAAAAGTAAAATGATTGAAGATTGAAGAGTAACGATTGCAGATATGCGAAGAAATTAAAATCTGAAATCGAATATCGTTAATCTTAATATTCAGCGCTTCGCAGTCGTTAATCAAAAGTTCGTATATTAATGTTCACTTCGATAAACTCAGTGCATCGCAGCGCTTCGCAGTCATACACATTCCTAACTAATGTCAGCAAGAAAACGACTGTTTTATAAAATCAGCCTTTGCCCCGACCCTAAAGGGTGGCTGATTTTCAATGGCTTCCCTTTAGGGATTAAGGGTAAAAAGGCATTGAAAATTATATTTTAATAGTTTTCTTGCAAGTACTAACTAATACAAACCGGCTTCCATCAATAATTTCAATAAAATGCCAAACAATAAAGTTCGTAAAAACAATTATATCTCTACTGTTTATTTGTTGCATTTTGTTATTTATATCTTTATATTTTTACCCACAGCATCTTTTTCACAGGAGAAAAGAACAGTTGACAGCCTGTTACATTTAGCTGACAATGCAACCGGAATTGAAAAAATAAATCTGCTCAATAAGCTTGGCGAAATCACTATTTCTACAAACCCACAAAAAAGCTATGAATATATTTCTGATGCAATAAAAATCTCTAAAGAATTAGACAATAAAGAAAAAGCTGCCTATTCGTTTATTTTGTTAGGAAAAATGTATCAGACACAAGGCAAACATCAAAAGGCTATCAGCTCTTTTCAAATTGCACAGTCTGCTTATGAATCTATTGATCGAGATGAAGGGATTGCAGACGTGAACAACTATATTGGAATAACATATTACTACATGGGGGAATACGATAAATCTCTTGAATCATATCAGCAATCGCTCAAAATTTTCGAACATCTGAAAAACTATGAAAAAATGGTCAAATCCCTTAACAACATTGGTGTGGTGTATGATGAGACTAGAAATTATAACAAAGCACTTGAATATTATAATTCTGCACTGATAATTAACCGTCAGTTAAAGGATCTTAAAGGCATTGCCGTTTCGCTTAATAATATTGGTAATTGCTACTATTATAATGGAGAAATTGAGAAATCCCTCAATTATTATTATCAATCTGTTGAACTTAAAAAACAAGCAAAAGACTACAAAGGACTAGCTAATTCATATTTCAATTTAGCAAGAATATTTTTTTCAAACGAAAATTATAACAAAGCCCTTAATTATTATGAAAAATGCCAAGATATTGAGGTGTCTCACGGATTTATGGAGGGCTTAACAAACACATATTTATATCTTGGATACACATATAATAAACTTGCTGATAATAAAAAAGCATTGATGTATTTTAGTAAAAGTTTATCCATTGCAGATAGCTTGAACCTACTCCCTGCACAAAAAAACTGCTTTGCTGCATTGAGCGATATTTATTATAATCTTGGGAGATTTGAGCAGGCATTTGATTACTACAGAGAATACACAAAACGTAAAGATGAAATTTTTGATGAAGAAAAACACAATCAAATTGCAGAGTTAGAAACGAAGTTTCAGGTCGAAAAAAAAGAACAGGAAATTGTTATTTTTGAATCGGAAATAAAAAGACAAAAACTACTTATCTCTATTTCCATTACAGGAATTATTTGCCTACTGATTTTTTTACTACTCGTTATCAGACAATATAGGCAAAACAGACGAATCAACAGGCAGCTCGAAAAATACAACAAGGAAATTGAATCACAAAAAATGGATATTACTTCGAGTATAGAATATGCACAAAGAATACAAGCAGCAATCCTTCCGGAAAAAGAACATATACAAAAACTACTACCTGATAATTTTATCCTTTATTTACCAAAAGATATTGTGAGTGGCGATTTTTATTGGATTGAAAATCACGACGACCTTGTTTATGCCGCTGTTGTTGATTGTACAGGGCATGGTGTGCCAGGAGCATTTATGAGCCTTATAGGCAATACACTGCTAAACGAAATTCTTACTGAAAAAAAGATTTATCGCCCATCAGAAATGTTGAATATGCTTAACCACCTTGTGAAAATTTCGTTGAAACAAGATTACTTTAAAAGCGATAACCTTGATGGTATGGACATTGCCATATGTGCCATTGACAGAAAAAAAATGAAATTATATTATGCTGGTGCAAACAGAGATTTATATATTATTCGTAACAATGAAATGCAAATTGTTGAGGCTAATCATACGGCCATTGCAGGGATTACTGAAGACGGATATTGCTTTATTAATCATGAAACCGACCTTATAAGCGAAGATTTAATTTATATGTCTTCCGACGGATTTTCCGATCAGTTTGGAGGAGCTGCCGGGAAAAAATATATGAGCAAAAATTTCAGAAAAACCTTACTCAATATCCACCAACTACCATTAATTGAACAAAAAGATAAACTCTTGCAAATACTTGAAGAATGGAAAGGGCAACATCCACAAATAGATGATATTCTTATTATGTGTATCAAGATTGTTTGATTCAAGAAACAATCAGCTCTCAACACAATTTGAACCTTATATAGTTGAGTCCACTCCGAAAAGTCTTTTAACCCCTAAATCCCCTAAAGGAG
>JAVHQG010000052.1:0-1168 GCA_036171035.1 Bacteroidales bacterium | reverse complement strand
CCTCATTCTTGACATTTTCTTATCTGACACTGAGTTTTCTTACAAGAACTATTTAACAATACCAAAAATATTAGCTTCTTTTCCAATCAGCCGTCTTTGTCCAGTCCACGGCATATTTTGCATTTTCAAAAGGTGTATTCGGGAGTACTCCATGACCTAGATTAAAAATCCATTTTGATTCTTTGCTGCCAAATTCAATATAAGTCTCCAAATGTTTTTTCAATATATCTTTTGGAGCAAGCAACATTCTTGGATCTAAATTTCCTTGAAGGCATAATTTTATCCCAACTTGTTTGCGAACATCTGCAATATCCATTTGCCAATCAATGCTTACTGCATCAGCTATTTTAATATTCATGTCTTTAATCCCGTTGCCAAGCCCTTTTGGGAAAAAGATAAATGGTGTCCCTGTTTTGCGAACGGTGTTTCCAATTTTTTCAACAGCAGGCAAGAACATTTTTTTGTAAATGCTATATGGAATAAGACCTGCATGTGTTTCAAATAATTGAAATGTTTCAGCTCCATGTTCGATTTGTTTCAGTGCATAGTGTTCGGAAACTTTAACAATCATATCAATAATTTGTGCTGTTTCATCAGGATGTTCAAAGATGAATTTTGTTGCGTCAGGAAACTCATGATTGCTGCTCAATCCCTGAATCATGTAACAAAGAACCGTCAGTGGTGCACCACAGAATCCAATAAGTGGCACATCTTTAGGTTTATTCTCTTTCGCAATCTCAATAGCCTTATAAATGTAATTAAAAAATGATGTGTCGGGATGCAGAGATGCCAATGGATTAACTATATCTTTCAAGGGTTTTTCAAATTTTGGACCCTTGTCGGTAAAATCTACTTTAAGTCCCATGGCTTGAGGAACTACCAAAATATCTGAAAACAAAATTGCAGCATCAACTCCTAAATCAGAAACAGGTAAAAGGGTTACTTTTGCTGCCAATTCTGGTTCAAGCATTAATTCGCTAAATGAATATTTTTCACGTAATTTCATATACGATGGCAAGACTCTGCCTGCCTGTCGCATAAACCAAACGGGTGGACGTTCACGTTTTACTCCGTTTAGTGTATCTAGGAATATTGAACTCATTTTTTTAGTTAATTTTTATTTGATAAACTAATTAGTGTTCGTCCATAAAGTCAGTGTCTGATTCAT
>JAVHQG010000051.1:0-5844 GCA_036171035.1 Bacteroidales bacterium | reverse complement strand
AAAAAATTAGCACAAAGCATTTATCTAATATATAATCAGTTATATCATTGCAATAACATAATATACACGCTATCAGCGAATTATTGCAATTAAAGCATCTCATTTATTAACAATTATACCAATATCAGATATTTAAAAATAATTATCTGATTTACAGTATTTTAAAATTTAAAACAAAAACAAACATTTGTTTTTATCAACAATTTGTTTGTAAATATTGTTAATAACTTGTTATTATATTTTTTCTATGCTATATTTGCCCACATTATGACAAACTAAAAATGTAAGTTATGGTAAAGTATTTTGTCTTATTGTTTAATCTCATCGGTCTGCTTATTTTTAATTTTTTCACCAATGATGTATCTGTAACAATAAACGCACCGAAGGAGGTTCAGGCAGGCACTGAGTTTCAAGTCGAATTGGTAATTGCTAAAGGTAAAATTACCGGATTGGGTCGCTTCGAGCAAACACTTCCGGAAGGCTTAACTGCTGTTACAGACAACAATTCACAACTTAGCAATGCCGATTTTCAATATAAATATCAAAAAGTAAGGCTTATGTGGCTTTTACTTCCGGCAGATGAATCACTAACAATAAAATATACCATTCAGGTAGCACCTAATTTCCAAGGAAAAATCAAATTGGGTGGTTCATTTGTTTATCTTGTTGATAATGCACGAATGAATGCAAATGTACCGGAACAGATAGTAGAAGTAACCCCTGGAACCGGAGTTGTTGCTTCCAACCTTACAAAAACAGATTCAACAAAATCGCAACAAAATACGGTATCAATCCTCCCTCCTGACCGCAATGTTACATGCACAAGGACAAAGCCAACTGCGACCAGTGCCGGAGATGGACTGATGGTAACCCTTACAGTGACCAAAGATATGGCTAATAACTATGCAAAAATTCAAGAAGAAATTCCTGCCGGATTTAAAGCTGAAGCAGTAGAAACAAAAGGAGCAGTATTTACATTTAAAGATAAAATGGCTAAATTTCTATGGATGAACCTACCTGTTGATGGAAATTTCACTATTTCATACAAGCTCGTTCCAGAAGATAAGTACGTATCCAAGGATGCAGTACAGCTAAAAGGATCTTTCTCATTTATGGAGAATGAAAAGACCTATAATGTAGATATAAAACAGACCGGAGAACAGTTGGCAGACAATAAACAGGTAAAAACTGATACAGTAAAAACCAATAAAAATGTTGCCCAAAACACTGATTTAAAAAA
The DNA here is from genome assembly GCA_036171035.1 of Bacteroidales bacterium. Taxonomy (GTDB): domain Bacteria; phylum Bacteroidota; class Bacteroidia; order Bacteroidales; family GWF2-35-48; genus GWF2-35-48. Next base: position 4,604 of record JAVHQG010000051.1, on the reverse strand, counting down.
ACAAACAGAGGCTAATAAAAAGAAAGAAGCAGAGCTAAAAAAAGAGCAACAAAAAAAAGATGACCAACTAAAGAAAGACGAAGCTAAAAAAGAAAAACAACGTCAAAAAGACGAAGCAAAGGCAAAAGACGATCAACGTAAAAAAGAACTAGCTGAACAAAAAAAGAATAAACAAAATAAAACAAATACAAACAATTCAGTGACAGACCCTCAAAAAGGTGTTGTATATAAAGTTCAACTTGCAGCAGGTCATTCCCCTATAAATGTTACAAATTATTTCAGAAACCTAAAAGTTAATAACCGAGTTGCAACCGAGTTGCATGATGGATGGAGAAAATATACTATTGGAGCCTACCCTAAATATCAGGCAGCCAGAGATCAACGTGTTTTTATTTGGGGAAATACACCAATCAACGATGCTTTTGTTTCAGCATATAATAATGGGAATAGAATCACAGTTCAGGAAGCTTTGATGATTGTAAGTCAAAAATGGATTCAGTAAATAAAATTTATTTTATATTTACAGCTTAATTTTTTTTCAAATGTTTACCTGATGAGATTTATTTGTGGAATATTGTTTTTAGTTTTATATCATTTCCCCTGCAATATTTTTGCCCAAACCCCAGATTCTACAAAAGTAATATCTCCTGATACCTTAACAAATAAAACAGAAGCAACACACCCTGCTACAGACGCCTCTATTGTTACAACTCCTGTAACAAATACAAAACCAGACACTACAAATAAAGCAACAAAGGATACTTCAGGATTTAATTTTTTCTTTAATGAAGAAGAAGAAATAAAATTTTTAGATTATAAACCTATTATCTCCTTGGGAGGAGGGATGCTGTCTTTTTATGGTGAAGGCGTGGGAACTCCAAGATCTCATCCAATCATAGGAAGATTTGGTTATAACATTGGCGTTTCAAAAAATATTAGCGATTACGTTTCAATTGGACTAGCAACAACCATTGGAAAATTAAGCGGAATGTATAAAAGTCCAGAAAAGAACTTCAATTTTCAATCAGATATTTTCTGTGGAGGAGTTAATGTTGTTTACAACTTTGGGAACATGTTGAAAAAAGAAGGATATCTGACTGCAATTACGAAACAGTATGAAGTATTGCCCTTTGTTTCAATCGGAGTTGAAGTAGTAAACTACAGTTCCAAAGGCGACATAAAGGATAAAAATGGAAATACATATTACTACTGGGCAGATGGAACCGTTAGAAACGTTCCGGAAAATGACCCAAAAGCAGGGATGAGCGTGATTTTGCAACGTGATTACAAGTATGAAACCGATCTCCGTGAGTTAAATCTTGATAAAATTGGTCGATATTCAGAATCAACACTAGCCGTTCCAATTACTATCGGTGCTGATTTTATTGTACATGATAAAGTTACACTCCGTGTATCCACTTCGTTACATTACACTTTCTCTGATAATTTAGATAATATTAGTTCAAAAGGTACAGGTGTAAGGCATGGTAACAAAGGCATGGATGCATTTATGTATTCAAATATCTCTTTCTTGTTTGATATTTTCAGTTCTGAAAAGATTGTTAACTATGATCAATTTTCAGCAAGCAACCCAAACATGTCGAATTTTGATAAGATTTATTATGCTGATGAAGACAAAGACGGGGTAAATGATTTTGACGATAATTGCATAGGTACACCTCTTGGCATTGCTATTGACAAGCACGGATGCCCTATTGACTGTGATGGTGATGGCATTCCAGATTATCTCGATAAGGAATATAACACCCCAAAGGGAACTGTTGTTGATTTGGAAGGGAATCCATACAGCGAGGAAATGCTTAACAAGGTGGCAGCCGATTCAGCCACAGTGGGAGTTGATTACGATATGATCTTAAAATATTATCCAAGTCTAGCCAGTACTACAAAATCATTTGAATCGTTTGCAGATGAAATACCAACAAGATATAAATATATTGATGCTAATGAAGATGGATTTTTATCTCTTGACGAGTTCTACAATGAGCTGGATAGGTTCTTTGATGCTAAATCAAAGCTTACAATTGAACAGATATATGAACTGATGGACTTCTTCTTCTCACAAGAAAAATAATGATTTTTTATACCCTTTCAGCAATTGGCAATTAGTATTCAATATCCAGTTTTTGAGCATTGCTGAAGTTAGTTGAAGTACAACATTGAGTCCACTCCGAAAAGTCCAGAAAATATTTTCCAGCGATTTTTTGCCCTTGATCCCTGAAGGGAAATCGCTGAAAATCAGTGTGCCTTTAAAGTCCCCTTTAGGGGATTTAGGGGTTAAAAGACTTTTCGGAGTGGACTCAACATTATAATTTTCATTTTTTTACTTTCTAAAGTTTTCAAAAGTTTTTCCCAATTCTTTTCATCTCCATTTTTGCATCTTTTTGTTTAATATCCTCACGTTTATCAAACTGTTTTTTCCCACGGGCTATGGCAATCTCGATTTTAGCATACCCTTTCTCCTCAATAAAAATCTTTACAGGAACAACCGTAAAACCTTTATCTTTCACCTTCTTTTCTATTTTTCGAAGCTCGGTTCTGTTCAACAATAGTTTACGATCTCTTTTAGGCTCATGGTTATAGTGCCCTCCATGCTCGTATTCTGCAATATGAATCCCTTTTACAAACAATTCCGTACTTACAAGAGAACAATATGCGTCAACAAAGCTAACTTTACCTGCACGAATTGACTTAATTTCAGTCCCTGAAAGAACCAATCCGGCAGTAAATCGCTCAAGCAGCTCGTATTCAAAAGAAGCTTTTTTATTTAAAATATTAACTTTTAAAGACATTTCTATGTAAAAATATATTTATTAACTTTACAAAATTAACTAAAAATTCAAATATATGAGTGAACCATTCAATGATACTCAAAATGAAGATAAAACGGTAGCAATTCTAAGTTATATTACGCTTATTGGATGGATAATTGCTTTTGTGATGCATGGCAGCAAGAAAACAAAACTTGGAACCTATCATTTAAGGCAAGGACTCGGATTAAATGTGCTGGTAGTAGGCTTTATGTTTCTGAATGTATTTCTTGCATTTATTCCTATTTTAGGATGGCTTTTAAGCCTTGGCATTGGAATAACTTTGCTGATTTTTTGGATTTTTGGTCTGCTATCAGCAATTAATGGAGAAAACAAACCAATTCCACTGATTGGAAAACCAATGCAGAGCATTTTAAAAGATTTGGGAAATTAAAGAGAGATAAAATAGCACCCATTTTAAAATGAGTTACGATGTACGGACATTCAACGCGGTCGCAACAAGTCGAAGTCTCCGAAATATTTTCTAATGAAAAAAGTTATTGCCATCATCGGTCCAACAGCAACTGGAAAGACAACGCTTGCTGCTCATTTGGCTTATCGCCTTAATGGAGAGGTTATTGGTGCAGATTCCCGTCAGGTTTATCGGAAAATGGACATTGGAACAGGCAAAGATCTTTCAGATTTCACTATTGATAAAGTCAACATTCCATATCATCTGATAGACATTGTATATGCAGGGTACAAGTATAATCTGTATGAATATCAAAAAGATTTTTTCAAGGTTTATCAGGACATAATTAATAGGAACAAAACGCCAATTATTTGTGGTGGAACAGGCTTATATATTGAGGCCGTACTAAAGGGATATAAACTTATGGAAGTGCCACCTGATATTAATTTCCGCAAGTCACTGGAAGGAAAATCTATAGAAGAGCTGATTGCGATTTTATCGACAATGAAACAACTCCATAATGTTTCTGATTTCGATTCAAAAAAACGCATGATTCGAGCCATAGAAATAGCAACATATTATCAGACACACCCTGAATCGCAGACAGTATTTCCGACTTTAGACTATATTTTATTTGGCATCCATTTACCACGTGAAATACAACGTCAACGAATTACTGAAAGACTCACGCAGCGTTTAGAAACAGGAATGATTGACGAAGCCGAAAGATTGCTTAAATCAGGGCTCACACCCGATGATTTAATTTATTATGGATTAGAATATAAATTTTTGGCACTTCACATAACAGGAAAATTATCTTATCAAGAGATGGTTAAATTGCTTGAAACAGCCATACATCAATTTTCAAAACGCCAGATGACATGGTACAGAAAAATGGAGCGCGAAGGATTTGAAATCAACTGGATCGACGGAATTTTACCATTGGAAGACAAAATAAAACACATACAATCTCTATTATAAACTCTATTTGTACAACGGTTGCGCATAAGCCAGCACATTCTTGTCACTAATAGTTTCTATACACAAAATAATCAATCGCTCAATTAAATTTACGTGAAAGTGAAAAAAGATTTCGCGACTTTGCAGAGTTGCTATCAGGAATGGTATGTGAAGCAAATATTGATGGCACCCTGACCTTTGCCAATAGCACTGCATTTGAAGCATTTGGATGAACCAAAAATATCTCTTTGGCCTTTCAATCTTTTCAATATTTTCATCAGAAGATGTAGATAAAATAAATACCAATTTAAAACGACGCATACAAGGCGAAGAATTTGGAGACAATGAATATCTTGCAAAAAAAAGGATAGATCAACATTTCCAGCATTGGTATATGTTAATAT
>JAVHQG010000050.1:3151-5896 GCA_036171035.1 Bacteroidales bacterium | reverse complement strand
CTGAAAAATTAATGAAGAAACAGATTAATTCAGGAGAATTTGGAGAAATGATGGAAGTTTCTCTTATTAATGATGGACCAATGACAATCATTATTGATTCAAAAAAAAGAGAATAAAGTGTCAACAAAAAGTTCAACAGCAAAATAGTAAATCGTAAAGTAAAAAATGGCAGTTACACCATATGAATCCACAGGCAAAAGCAAGAAAGAACAAGTTGCTGAAATGTTTAACAATATTGCATCAAAATATGATTTGCTAAATCACGTTCTTTCCTTTGGTACTGATAGGTTGTGGAGAAGAAAAGCTATAAACATACTAAAGGAATATGCTCCTAAAACAATTTTAGACATTGCAACGGGTACAGGTGATTTTGCAATTGCAGCTAGTAAATTAAATCCCGAAAAAATAACCGGTATTGATATTTCAAAAGAGATGCTGGAAGTTGGCAAAGAAAAAATCAAAGAAAAAGGTTTATCTCACATTATTGAAATGATGATTAGGGACTCAGAAAAGATGGATTTTAATACTGCTAGTTATGATGCTGCAACAGTTGCCTTTGGAGTAAGAAATTTTGAAAATCTTGATAATGGGTTAAAAGAAATTGCACGTGTTCTAAAAAAAGGAGCACCTTTAGTTGTTCTTGAATTCTCTAAACCCTCAAGGTTTCCATTTAAACAATTTTATCATTTTTATTCATACTCACTATTGCCATTTATAGGGAGACTTGTTTCAAAAGATAAGTCCGCTTATACATATTTACCTAAATCAATTGCTGAATTTCCTGATGGGAAGGCGTTTCTGAATAAACTCGAAAATGCCGGATTCTGTGAAACCAAACAGTTTACTCTTACATTTGGGGTTGCATCAATATATATTGGTCATAAAAAATAAAAAAAGGTAATTTCATTTGTTTCATACTTTTTTTTTGAAATATCGGTTTAATAGTAGTTTAATGTTTCATTAGGGGTTGACTATTTATAAAATAATTTATAATCTGTATTGCAATTTGAGGTCTATTTTTATTATATTAACATTTTTTGTTGCATTAACGGCATATCCGCAAAAGGGAGAAAGGCCAAAAAATTTACCAAAATTCGATAATAGACCTATTCATTTTGGGTTTACATTAGGGTTTAACTCAATGGATTTTTCTATTCACCAATCAAATTCATTTCTAACCATAGATTCTTTAGACAAAATTGATAACAATCGGCAAATTGGTTTTAATATTCACATTGTTTCAAATATACGGCTAGGTGAATATTTTGATGTACGATTTCTTCCGGGATTATCATTCGGTCAACGCGATATAGACTATTCCTTTTGGTCGCCCACTAAAAAATCATTTGTTGTTCGAAAAATGAAACTTGAATCTACTTTTATAGACTTCCCTTTTCTTTTAAAATATAAAGCCAAACGAATCAATAATTATAGACCATATCTTGTTGGAGGTACAAATTTAGCACTTGATCTTGCATCGCAAAAAACAATAAAAGAAGAGGATAAACCAAAAATAAGATTAAAACCTTTTGATGTATATTATCAATTAGGATTTGGCATTGATTATTATTTAACTTTCTTTAAATTTTCAACTGAAATAACTTTTGCTGTAGGTATGCTCGACATTTTAAAAAAAGATGATACGAAATACACGCAAGCTATTGACAAGATGAATTCAAAAGTTGTAATGATCAATTTTCATTTTGAATGATAGGGTGATGGAAGGATCAGAGATTTCTCCCGTTGGTCGAAATGACTATGGAGCGTTGATGGGATAATGGATGGATCAGAGATTTCTCCCGTTGGTCGAAATGACTGGTGCGTTGATAGGGTGATGGATGGATCAGAGATTTCTCCCGTTGGTCGAAATGACTACGGGGCGTTGATGGGGTGATGGATGGATCAGAGATTTCTCCTGTTGGTCGAAATGACTACGGGGCGTTGATGGGATGATGGTTAAAAAGGCAATTGGCAATAGTTTTTTGGCGGCTTTACAAGGAAAAAAGATATGAGGATAAAAAAATTGTTAGACAAAAAATAAAAATTAATTTATGTCTGATTTTGTTTTTGATTTTGTAAATTTATTTTTCCCTGAAATCTGCGCTGCATGTTCAAATTCTCTATTAAAAAATGAAAAAACAATCTGCACAAAATGTCTTTACAACTTACCAAAAACCAATTTTCATAAAGAAGAAGAAAATCCAATAAGTCGTTTATTTTGGGGAAAAACTTATATAGAAAATGCCACTGCATATTATTATTTCCACAAAGGCAGTATATTTCAAGATTTGATTCATAAACTTAAATATAACAACAGGCAGGACATTGGTTATTTGCTAGGTTTATTGTTAGGGAATGAATTAATAGAATCGAATCTTTACAAAGATATTGATATAATAGTATCTGTTCCGTTGCATCCAAAAAGAGAGAAAAAGCGAGGATACAACCAAAGTGATTGCATTGCCGAAGGAATTGCTAAAGGGCTGAAAAAACCTACCAATTTAAAAACAATATGCAGGATTATTGAAACAACTACACAGACTAAAAAAAACAAGGAAGAACGGTGGAATAATGTAAAAGACATCTTCAGCATAAAATATCCTGAAAAGTTTGAAAACAAACATATATTATTAGTTGACGATGTAATTACAACAGGGTCAACAATTGAAGCATGTGCAAGAACAATTTTATCTGTTAAAAACACAAAAGTAAGTGTAGCATGTTTGGCTACAGCTTCTATTTAGT
>JAVHQG010000050.1:0-3051 GCA_036171035.1 Bacteroidales bacterium | reverse complement strand
ACTATTTATAAAAAATTATTTTGTACAAATAACTTTCTTAACGATGTTGCTTTTATCTGTTTTAAGGTTAATAAAATAAATTCCTTCTGTAATATCGGGAACCAAAGACTTTAAACTATAACTATAACTTCCTGCGTTAGAATATTTAACAGAGGAAAACAATTCCTGCCCAATCAAGTTTGTGATTGATAGAGAGATATTACTATTTGTAGAAAGGTCAAAATTAATCTTCGCATCATTTGTAAAAGGATTTGGATAAATATATAATTCATTAACTTTAAGTTCAGGTTGTAATACGTCAGTTAATATTGAATTATAGTTCAAAGCCCAACCTGCTGCATTTACAGTAGAATTTGTAAAAAATTTCACTACAGCTTTATTAGAAGGAACAGTGATTGTACCTGTAGGAACATTTGCTGAATTCAAAAGAACCACCATGTTTGCAGAAGATAAATCGTTTTTATAAATTTTCACATAATCAGCATCAGCAGCCAAGGCAAACGAAGTAAAATTAAAAGTAATTGCAGAAACATCGGGCAAATCTACGATCCATGTACAATTCATCAATGATTTGCTATAATCGCAAGGACCACTGCCATCGTCAAATGATCCACTATGCTGATTACAAATGACACCCGTCTTACATTGAATAACCGTATAATTTGCAGACCATCCGGAAGCACTAGCACTGCCATCGGTTGTAAATTTTATCAACATTGCATTTCCTGTAGAATTGTAGATACCTGGAGTTTGACCACCTAAAATAGTACCTAAAATCGGAGCAGAGGTATTATCGCCATCATAGATAGTAACAACATCACTAGGATCAACGTCAAATTTATCGAACTGGAAAGCAATATATTTTCCACAAGTAGGCTGGATTAAATATTGACAATTATTATTATTTTGATAATTTTGATTACTACTTCCATCGTCGAAATTGCCGTAAGATGTAGTAAATGTTTTAGCATTTGTGCAATATTCAGGATAACCCGAAGCAGGATAAATATTAACAATAGCCTGAATGGAACTAACAAACTGTTCAGCAGGACCTGATGCGGAGGCAGGAGCATATAAACTATCTAATTTAAAGAAACCATTATTATAGCCACCCCATCCCCAGTTCATATGAAAATATTCGTTTCCGGTAGTACCCTGGTATCCATCACAATTCCAAGCATGTCCGGCACCTGTAGCGGGCATTCCGGAATAAACTACCGGGCGATTCTGATCAAGTTGTTGTATGATAGCAGTTTTCCAGCTTGCATCAGTATAACTGGTTTTGTTAATGATAGCGCAAGAAGTACTATATTTAAAATATGTTTTTAATGCTGAAACAATCAAATTAGTTTGCGAGCCAGAACCATCGGGACCCCACTGCATATGTACAGCAACACCAATATGAAATAATACTTTAGCTACTTCCTCGTAATTTACTGAAGAAGGAGATAAAGCATATTGCATTGCAGACCAGTTATAGGTTTGATTGGCAAAATTTACTGTTTGTGTGCCATATCCACCATTATAGAAAGCACTGTGGGAATAAGAACCTGTTCCATTTAAAGGATAGTTATAATACTTCATCACTTGACCCATTGCAACTGCAACACAGCCCACATAAGTACGGCCACCAGAGCTTGTAGCAGCAGCATCTGCCGGGCATTGTGAATTAAAAGGAACATCTTGATTCCATTCAGCTAAAAGCAAAGGTTGAACGGTTTGAATATTTTTTACACTTTTAATTGGAGCGGAATAATTTAGTTCGTCCCACTTATTTTGAACATCATTTCGAGGCATAACAACATTGTGACGAAGCTCATCTATAGCTGTTGCATAATCGTTGAAAAACAAAGCCAGAGTTGGAGAAATCTTTTCGAAATTAAAAGCACCTTTAAAACTATATCCTAAAATAGGATACATGGCATCATCTGCTGAAACGATAACATATCCGTTATTATCTTCAATATTAAAAATATAAAAAGCCGGATCATTTGATTTTTGTGTATTGTAACTTTGATAATATGATAACAAAATATTTTCATATTTCATTGATTTTACCTGATTTACATTTTCAAAATAATAGTTCTTCCCTATTTTTAAAGCCTGTTCAATAGGAACATGCTTGGCAAATGTGAAGATGGAAGCGAATAAAAAAACAGAGAGTAAAATTTTTGTTTTCATATTAAATAAATTATGATTTACGATAATAAAAATAAACTAGCCAATATATAACATTGAGAACATAAAAGTATCAAAAATTTTATAAAACTATACCAAATAAAATAATTTTTACGAAAAAGGTATGTGTTGTACAATGATTATTAATAAATTAATCATGTTTTGTTGACGATAAAAAAAATAAATGGTTGCACTTACGAAAAAAAATTTCATGTAATATTATTAATAAAGTGTATTTTCGAGATTGATTAACATGATAAAAAGTGGGAAAAATGGATTTTATTGAATTGGCTACAAAGCGTCAAAGCGTGAGGTTATATACAGATAAACCTGTTGAAAAAGAAAAAATAGAGCAATGTATTGAAGCAGCAAGGATTGCACCTTCAGCATCGAACTCTCAACCATGGAAATATATTATAGTAAATAATCCTGAACTAAAAGAAAAAGTGGCACACGAAACATATGGTACTTTAGTAACTTTTAACAAGTTTGTATTAAAGGCTCCTGTTGTGGTTGTGATTGTGATTGAAAAGCCACCAGTATATACACAAATTGGTGCAATGATACAAAACAGAGAATTTCCACTAATTGATATTGGAATTACAGGAGAGCATTTTTGTCTTCAAGCAACTGAATTAGGTTTGGGAACTTGCATGATGGGTTGGTTCAATGAAGAACCAATTAAGAAACTGTTAAATATTCCGAAAAATAAACGAATTGGATTATGTATTGCAATGGGTTACCCCGATGATACACAAAGACAAAAAATAAGAAAGACCAAAGAGGAAATGAGTTGTTATAATAATTATAGTTAATGGTCGAGGGCTGGTGTCGTGTTTTTTTATTAAACGATTAATCAAAACGAAAATATAA
>JAVHQG010000049.1:0-5957 GCA_036171035.1 Bacteroidales bacterium | reverse complement strand
CTTTCGTAGTTTTGAAAATCAAGGAGTTTACTTTTGTAAATGACTGTTTTCAAAACCAGAGTAACGAAATTATTGGCGTTTTCTTGCTGACACTAAATCAGAATAGTTCTAGTTTAACCACGATCGTGCATCGCTTGAGGCGTGTATTGTGCCATCGGTTAAATAGTTTTCATGATTAATAAATATTTTATCGGGTCGATAATGATAGTTCATCATGATGCCGGCTGATTGAGAAATTCCCTTTTTTGAAATATCAGCAAGCCAATTGATATGCTCTATTTTTGCACCATTTGACAGATGAAAGTTGGCAACCGGATCGTATGCTCGTTTTACTTTTTTTTGTTTAACATTAAATAAATAGTTTGCGCAGAGTCTCATCAATGGAGCTTTCAATGTTTGAGAGATGTCATCGTTATCGTACCATTTCCTGATGTTTAGCAAATCTAATATTCCCAATGAGGGATTTTTATTTCCCGAAAGGGCAATTATTGCTTCCTCTTCGAGCGGTTTTAATAAATTTTCTCCGCTAAATTGAAGAAATGCACTAAGCCAGCTTCTAAAAAGCGGGGCTGGAGAGAGGGTTGCAAATGTAGTCAAATTTGTATATTCTAAAGAAAGGCGCTGAACCACTCGCTTGATTAAGAAATTCCCAAAACTAATTCCATCGAGACCTCTCTGTGTGCTTGATATAGAGTAAAAAATGGCAGTATCTGCTTTATGTGGATCGCCTGGTTTTATTTTTACATCTATTAATTTTTGAATATTATTAGACATTCCCTTTACCAATGCTACTTCAATAAAAATAAGTGGTTCATTCGGCATTTTATAATGCACAAATGCAAACACACGATGGTCTGTGAGCAAGCGGTGTTTCAGCTCTTTCCACGAAGAAATTTCATGTACTGCTTCATACTCCATCAATCGTTCAAGCATCACTGCCGGTGAATTCCATTTAATTTCAATCAAATCAAGCAGATTAATGTCGAAGTAAGTAGCTAAAAGGGATTTGATATCATCACTTAATTTCTTGAGTCGTGCGTTTGTTTTTATTATGGGTAGTAAATCACGGCGCATATCTTTTAGAAAGATAAAACCATTAGGCAATGTAATCAATTGACGTAAAAACTTCATACGCGACGGAACTAATGACTCACGCAATTGTAGTTCTATATAGGCTTTTTCTTCATCTGTTTTTGCAGTTTGCTGTTTATGAATTTGTTTATAAAGTGTTGCAAAATCCACATCGAAATTATTGGCGAGCAATTCTAGAAATCTCCATTTACCATGAGGGGAGAGGTTTATGTAAGTCATTGCAACATGAATAACCTTTGCCTGACGAGAAATTTCGCCGCCTTCATCTTTCAAACATTCATGAATTAAATGAAGTAGTAATTTTTTATCGGTATTTGGCAGTGTTGGCCTGATAACAGCTAGCTCGTGCCCTGTTTCGTGCCATTCCTTGATGATATTTTTTATGGTTCTACGGCTAATTCCTGCAATTGCAGGATCTTCCTCTATTTTAAAATTCTCATCTACGTTTTTCATGATTTTCATTTTTAACGAGATTTTTAAGAATAAATCATATCTTCGATATTACAAAAGTAAACAAATATTGTCATAAAATCAAGCAATCAGGAATGTGTATGGGAATTATTTTATTCTTCACAAACATGTGGCTTGTTGCACTAAATTCAGGGTTGCCGACAAATATCTAATTCTTTTTTGCAATTTAATGTATAATGTTTAATATTGGCTATTCATTGTTATATTTTAATGATAGAATAACCAGATTAGTTTATGAAACGAACATGTTTTCGCAAAAACACAGATAAAAATCTTAAACATAGAGTTACATCAAGCCAATTAAAAACAAATCAATGATTTTATGAGCTCTTTAGAAAACAATTTATTGCGAATAAATTATTTACGGATGAAAATTATTTTTTTATTGGTTTTTTTATGTGAATTTTCGTTTTCATCTATTTCGCAAGAGAAGCGTGATTCAACAAAGTCTTACCGTAATGACGCACTGAAAATTTTTATTGATTGCAACATGTTTGACGTGAATTATTTCAGGGAAAATATGAAATTTGTGAATTATGTTAGAGACGGCAAAGAAGCCGATGTCCATGTTCTGTTTACAACGCAAAATACCGGCAGTGGAGGACAAGAGTTCACGATTACCTTTATGGGACAATTAAAATATAAGAATATGAACGATACGTTGCATTTCGATACTGATGCAAATAATACTGATGATGAAAAACGTTTACAAGCATTAAATATGCTAAAACTTGGCTTAATCCGATATGTTGTAAAAACGCCATTGTGCAAGCAAATTGGAATCAATTATCAGTCGGATGAATCAGAAAATGAAGTGGTAAAAGATAAATGGGATAATTGGGTTTTTAATACAAATGTTGGTGGCTGGTTTCAGGGTGAAGCATCAGTTGCATATTCAAGCATATGGAGTTCATTTACTGCAAAAAGAATTACTCCGGGATGGAAAATAATTAATGCAGTAAGTAATAACTATAATGAAAATTTTTACATCATAGATGATACAACCCATGTCACAAGTACCAACAATAGTTGGGGCGCACGCAATTTAACGGTAAAAAGTCTGAATGATCATTGGTCTGCCGGAGGTGGAATAAATTTTAGCTCATCAACCTACAACAATATTAAGATTAAAGCTACTTTTTCACCATCAGTTGAATATAATCTTTTTAAATATTCTGAATCAACCCGTAAACAGTTGCGGTTTCTATATGCAATCGGGGCATCTTCTGTGAAATATATAGACACTACAATATTTGATAAAGTAAAAGAGATACTGTATTATCACAGTCTTGGAGTGGCTTTCCAATATATTGAAAAATGGGGTTCTCTTTCAGTTTCAGTTTCAGGTTCACAATATTTGCATGACTTAACAAAAAATAGTGTGGATGTTTCAGGGTCTGTAAGTGTTCGTATTTTTAAAGGTATGTCTATTGGAATGTCTGGCGGATTTACATTTTTGCACGATCAAATCGCACTCCCAAAAGAAGGCGCATCAACACAAGATATTTTGCTTCGCATAAAACAATTGCAAACTACATTTTCTTATTGGAATAATATAAATATTAATTATACTTTTGGGTCAATTTATAACAATGTGGTAAATCCACGATTTGGTGAAGAGTAGGTCTATTCAGTATCTGTATCATTTAATTGAATATAAAAATGAAAATTTTAAAACACATATTGTCCATTTTATTTATTCCAGTAATCATCATTGCTCCATTTGTTGTAATTATTTTATTATCATATTGGTTGTTCTGTTGGATGTCTCCTAATGTAACATTCTTTAAATTTTCAGTAATAATTATTTTTACTTTATTGATAGTATTTATATGGAATAAATTTTTCAAAAGCAGAAGAAAAGAGCAAACACAAGTGGAAACAATTATAGCAGATTTATATATAAATAAAGGGATTTCCAATAATCTTTTGTCATTTTTTGAATTAAAGTTAGAAGAAATTCAATCCATCTCTTCTAAAAATAAAAACAGATTTAAAAATATTTCGATAGAGAAAATATCAGACGAGATTGAAATAGAGTTTGAAAAATATTATAGTTTTTGTAATATATCAGAAGATTTTGAATATACACTCGGAGATTTATTCTATTATTTAGATGAATATAATTACCTTTATATAAATGATGGTGATGATATTGAGATTAAACCAACTTTCTATAATGAATTAACAAATGATTGGATTATTTCTGGAAATTTATCGATAACGCTCGAAATAATGATCCAACTTATTGATTATTTAAGCACAAAATCCGGGCATTGGAAATCGAACACAATAGAAATAATGGTATCAAAAAGCTTTAATATTTTGAGCATTGAAATATTAAGAGATAAAATGAAAACCGGAATGAGAATTAGAAATTCCAATGAAGATAATGTTGATTGGAAACTCAATAATGCAAAAAGATTAGTTAAGCATTGCAATTACCGATTACAATCCACTAATAATAAAAATTTCGAAAGTTATAGTTTATTGTTTGCATGTTAGTTCTTACTAAAAAATAATATTTATAAATGCAATTCTATCCATCGCACAGGTTCATAGTTGTATTCATTCTCTTATCATTATTTTACTCGAATATTGTAACCGCTCAAAATTTTCTTTTAAAAGGGGTAGTTACTGATGACGAAACAAAAGAATCATTAGCATTTGTAAATATTGTTTACAACGAAAAGAATAATGCTACCCAAACTAATATTGATGGTGTTTTTGTGATTCCATCTCATGCAAAAATTTCATTTTTAAAATTTAGTTACGTCGGCTACGAATCTGTTATAATAAAACTTCCGGATGTTAAATGGGGGAAATCGCTTGCTGTAAAAATGAAAAAATCAATATTGAATCTTAATGAAGTTACAGTATTTCCGGGAGAAAATCCTGCACATCGGATTATTAAAAAAGTGATAGAAAATAAAGACAAAAATAATCCTGAAAAAATGGCATCGTTTTCATATACATCATACAACAAAATGTTTTTCACATTTAATTTAGATGATCTGAAAAAAAATGATACTTCATTAAGCATTGTTGATTCTATGAAACAAGCCACCGATTCAATAAAAGTGAAACTTGATACAATTAAAAAAACGCACGCAGATTCGGCTTATATCCGTGCAAAAAAGTTTCTTGATACACAACATTTATTTTTAATGGAGTCAGTGAGTGATCGAAAATTTATTCATCCTGATAAAAATCACGAAAAGGTTATTGCATCTCGGATTTCTGGTTTGAAAAATCCATCTTTTGCTATGCTTGCAACTCAATTGCAATCATTTTCATTTTATAAAGAACTGATTATGATTTCTGATAAAATGTATCTTAATCCAATTAGTGAAGGTAGTACTAAAAAATATTTTTTTCTTATTGAAGATACAACCTACACCGAACAAGGCGATACAGTTTTTGTGATTTCATACAGGCCATTTAAAGGTAAAAATTTTAATGGTTTAAAAGGTGTGCTAAACATAAATTCTAACACATACGCATTGCAAACAGTGAAAGCAGAGCCCTATGATGCAGATCCATCAATTGCTGTAAAAATTCAACAGAAATACGAGTATATTGATAATAAACAATGGTTTCCTGTACAACTAAATACAGATATGACTTTTAATAATATCGTTGGATCGGTTGGCAAAAATACCCTAAAAATGCTAGGTGTAGGAAAAAGTTATTTGCGAAATATTACATTAAACCCTGAACTTAATAAAAAAGAATTCAGCAATGTGGAAGTGGTAATGGGCGATGATGCCATGAAGCCAACTGATGAATTTTGGAACAAATATCGTGTAGATTCTTTAACAGAAAAAGATAAAAACACGTATCGCAAAATTGATAGTATCGGTAAAAAAGAAAACCTTGACATGAAACTGAAATTAATGGTTTCGTTTGCCAGAGGTTACATTCCATGGGGGATTTTAAATCTGGATTATAATCAGTTTCTAAAGTATAACGAATATGAAGGCTTTCGTTTTGGCTTGGGTGTGATGACTAACGAAAAAATAACTAAATGGGTTTCTGCCGGTGGATTTTTTGCTATATCAACCAAAGATAAAGCCATGAAATATGGAGGTAAATTCGATTTTAACATAAGCGAAAAACTTGAAATGAAAATGAAATTTGGATGGTCGTTTGATGTGTATGAAAGCGATGGATGTACTTTTTTTGAAGATAAGAGTCTTACTACTACTGACATGTTTCGCGATTTTTTTGTTTCAAAAATGGATTCTGTTGAGAAAAAAGAAGTCTCGTTTAGCTGTCGTGCTTTACAATACATTAGACTGAATTTGAGTTTGAGCCAAAATAGAAAAATCATTACAGATAATTTTCGCTATGGTGTTTCTGACACAAGGATAGATATCCTCAATGCTTATAAT
>JAVHQG010000048.1:0-5968 GCA_036171035.1 Bacteroidales bacterium | reverse complement strand
TTTTTACTTTTTCGGGTTTAATTTTACCGTTTATCTATCTGGTTTTGATTGTTATCTGCTTGGTTTTGATTGTTATTTGCTTGGTTTTAGATGTAATATTGTTAGTTTTATATGTAATATGATTTATTTTATTTGTATCAATGAATATACTCCTTTTACAAATTATAATGTGTTCTACGGCACAATATAAATAAAAGTTTCCAAATAAAGTATTTTTCTTTCGCAAAATTACCAACTGTAAAAGATTTTGTATATCAGTAATTATAAATTATTTTTGTATTAAAAATATTCTATGTTAGACACTGACATTATGGACAGACACTAAATAGATTATTTTCAGAGCTAACCTTGATCCGGTAATTGGATCGGAGCAAGGTAAAACAAGACCTTTTCTTATTATTAGCAATACTGACATGTATAAAAAATTATTCGCACTTTTTTTTGCAATCATTACAATTGCAAGTGTTTCGTTTGCACAGAAAGCAAAAAGCATGGATGCATACAAAATCGAAGCAGATGGATATTTTACAAACATTTCTGTTTCCACTTATGGGGTGATTGCAACAGATAATTATGCATCAAAAATATATTTGGTACATGATGGAATAGCAGATGAAATATTTAGTGCAGCAGGTTGTGGTCGATATTATACAGTATCACCTGATCAGAAAAAAATAGGGTTGAAACTGATTGGTGCAGATGGCACACAATCACCTGCATTGCTTGATATTACTACAAAAAAAATCACAAAACTTTATACTCCAACCAATTTATGCGGACAAGTAAGTTTCAGCACAAATGGAAAAATTGCATTTACGGTTTCAAATATATTGCATGTGTTGACCGGAAATACTTCGCAGACCTATGATCTTGGCACATACGCAAATATTGTTTCGCTATCGCCCGATGGCAAGAAAATAATATATAACGATGTTAGCGATCAACTATTTGTGTTAAATCTTCAAACAAGCGAAAAGAAGCAGCTTACAGATAATTCAACGGGTTTCGTATATCCGAAATGGTCGCCAAATGGAAATAAAATATCCTGTAATTCGCTATCCGGCGATTTATATGTTTACGACTTTATTTCAGCCCATTTTGCAAAAATAGATGACCATGCAGGGAGCGCAGTTTGGGCTGATGATTCAAAATATCTTTACTTTCAGAAAAACATTGTTGAAAATTTTGAATTTATAGGATCTGATATTTATAGAATTAAGCTTGATGGAACAGAGAAAAACAACCTTACCAACACACCGGATGTAAATGAGATGTCGCCTTGTATATCAGGAAATAATTTATTTTACCATACGTATGAAAATCGTGAAATCATAAAGACCTCGTTGAATGAAAACAAATCAAATATCATATTAAAAACAGTATTATTTAAGCAGAATACACCTCTTCAAATAAATTATTTCAGCATTAAAAAAAGTAACAGAGCAGTGGTACGTGTGCCGGGGACAGTTCCCTATGTTCATCAAATTTATGATACACCCGATTGGCATTATGGTTCAGGATCGTGTGCCCCAACAACGTCTGTAATGGCTTTTGCATACTATAATTTATTACCGAAATGGCCAATTACAGCCGGCAGTCATATAAGCGATTATGGGGCATATGTTGCGGACAAATATCGTTACAATGAAATTTATTATCAAGATGTTGCAGCAACCGGCGGAGGCGAAGATGCATGGGGTGGTTACGGATATTTGTGGACTGGTTCCTATTCACCAAATTCAAGGATGAAAATATATCTGGAAAATCATGGATTAACATCCAATCAATTGTGGACATCCTCATGCACCTATGCAAACACAACAACTGAGATTGATTTGGGATACCCCCACCCTATTTGTAATTATCTTACATCAGCAGGTCATCTTATTCTTGCAATCGGGTATCTCTCGACCCAACATACTATGATTTTTAACGACCCATATGGGAACAAAAATAATCCGGGATACCCAAATACAAATGGTGCAGACTCATATTACGACTGACCCGGATACAGCAATGGATACCAAAACCTTGATGCAAGTGGCACAAATGGAGGTGTTGCCTGGACAACAAAAGCCAGAGGTGCAGAAGTTACCTACAATGATACGATTATTGACGATGTTTTTTACAATCACGGATTTTATATGAACAACAGCCAGAATACATCCACACAGCGGTATTTCCGAGATCAAAAAACAGGAGGATACAACAATCATTTCTGGTACACCGGAACGATGAGCGGCAGCACTGATGTGTGTTTTGTTACATGGACACCAACAATATCAGAAGCAGGAGATTATCAGATTTTTGCGTATGTCCCCGGAGGTGCAAATTCCAATGCAGGCGGAGCAAGGTACAAAATTCATCATGCACAGGGTATTTCTACGGTTGTTATAGATCAGTCAACTTATACAGGTCAATGGATTTCATTAGGAACATATACCTTTACAGCAGGACAAAACGAGTACGTCTATTTAGGAGACTCCACAGGGATTGCATCACAGATGATTGCATTTGATGCGATGCGGTTCAGAAAGGTAACTCAACATATTCCTGTAGCAAATTTTACCATGAGTTCATCAAATATTTGTGAGGGAGACACTATTCAATTTTCAGATATTAGTACCTATGCAAGCACGTACTACTGGCTGTTTGAAAACGGTAATCCAGCGACAAGCAATATGCAAAATCCAGCTATTTCATACAGTACATCTGGTACTTTTGGCGTGCAATTAATTGTTACCGGAGCAGGTGGAACAGACTCAATCATCAATCCAATTGCAATAACTGTTAGTCCTAACGCACACGCTTCGTTTACCACAAATGTAACATCAGGACAAGCTCCACTTACAATATTATTTACAAATACATCACAGAATGCAAACAATTACATCTGGAATTTTGGTGATGGAGCCACAGCAAATGATGGGAATCCATACCACATTTACAACAATGCCGGAGACTATACAGTGACGATGATTGCCATAAGTTCAAGCTGCAAAAACGACACATCATTTTTAACCATTCATGTTGATCCAAATGTTGGGATAGAAAACAGTACATTAAACAATAGTTTTTCAGTATTTCCAAATCCATTCAAAACATCAACTATTGTACAATTTGAGTTGTCTAAAAACGAAAAAATTACTTTACAAATCACTGACATATTAGGAAAGACACAAAATCTCACTAAAGATAAATGTTATAATCAAGGATTGCATTCTATTGAAATAAATACAGAAAAATCAGAGATTGCAGAAGGTATATATATATTAAAATATGCAACGGAGGAAAAAGTTTTATATAAAAGAATCGTAGTAAAAAAATAATCAAACAATATATTTGCATGAAAATAATTGAATCCATTCCATACATTAAAAACACAAAAAGCAATAACTTTTTTTTACTTGCAGGGCCATGCGTTGTTGAGACAGAAAAAATCACCATGTTTACGGCAGAGACAATATTTGCAATCACAGAAAAGTTAAAAATTCCTTTTATTTTTAAGGCATCCTACAAGAAAGCGAATCGATCGAAAAGTGATTCATTTTCAGGAATCGGAGATAAAAAGGCACTGGAAATATTGAAGAAAATTCGCAATACCTTACATGTTCCAATTGTTACAGATATTCATTCAGAACAAGAAGCAGAAATTGCTGCTGAATATGCTGATGTGCTTCAGATTCCTGCATTTTTGTGCAGACAAACAGAACTTTTGATTGCAGCAGGGAAAACAGGGAAAGTAATAAATATTAAAAAAGGTCAGTTTCTAGCTCCTGAATCCATGCACTTTGCTGCCAAAAAAGTTTTTGAAACAGGCAATCAAAAAGTGATGTTCACTGAACGCGGAACAACTTTTGGATATCAAGATCTGATTGTTGATTTCAGAGGAATTCCTGAAATGCAAAAAAATGGACTTCCGGTAATTTTAGATGTCACACATTCCCTACAACAGCCCAATCAAAGTTCAGGTATCACCGGAGGGAAGCCAAACATGATTGAAACAATTGCCAAAGCAGGAATTGCAGCAGGTGTTGATGGAATTTTTATAGAGACACATCCAGACCCATCCAAAGCAAAATCAGATGGTGCAAATATGCTCAAATTAGACCTGTTGGAAGATTTATTAATAAAGTTAGTACAGATTAGAAAAGCTTTGTTAGAATGTTGAATGTTGAATTCTAAATTCTAAATTTTGGATGTTGGGTTATAAGATAAATAGTAAATTTATTTTTCTTCAATTGCAATATGACCCCAGTTTTCACCACGTTTTATTCGAGTAACCTGCATTTCACTAATGTTAAAAAGCTTTGCAATGATATTTTGTCTTACTCCGCCTTCCAGCATTTTTTTTAATTTTCTAACATCATCTTCATTAATTTTAGCATTTACAATTTGTATTTTTTTCGGACGCTTCTGACTTTTTAAAGATAAGTATTTAAACATTCGAGTGATGGATTCTTTTTTTGTAAGCCATTGCAAATTTGAGTAATGATTATTTAAAGGATTCCAGTCGAGATGCGTAACAACAGATTGATCGTCGTTCTTTTTCGGCAAAAAACAATATGCGACAAGCTTATGAATCATAAATTTTTTACTTTTCGCAGCGATCCTTATGGAAATAGATAAAAAACCATTAAACTCAACAGGTTTCATAGGAATTCCATTCACATCTTTACAATAACTTCTTACTCTGCCATAGCTACTAATTGCATATCTATTATCCAAAAAATCAATTTTTTTCCACTCTTCATCATCGAGACTACGCAAATTAGTTTGATTAGAAGTTCTGATTCTTTTTCTGCCCAAACGTTTCATACCAAATCTGTAATTTGGCTTTTCTTGAACAGGGATAGCAGATTCATTTTGATTTTCTGTTTTTTTATTTTCCATTACAATGATTTTAATACAAATATATAAAATATTTTCAATAAATAGATATTCAACCAAAACAAAAAAATTCTTGAAACAGTAAATAAAATAAGGTATAAAGTCAGATACAATTTCAGAGTGAAAACATAATAATAATGAACATTCAACTGTTAATAAAATTCAAAATTTATCAAAAAACACAAGTTTATTAAAACTAATTTTAAAGATTGAATCAAATAAAAATAAATTATTTAATTATGCTTGGAATAATTTTGCAAATTGCACAAACAGGGACAGCGGCTGTTCAAGATACAGTTACAAAAGTTGCGACAAAGGCAGTGCAGGCAGCACCACAACTTACTGAACAATCAATGTCGTTATGGCAACTAATAATGAAAGGAGGGATTATTATGATTCCGATTTTTATACTTTCAATGTTAGCAGTTTATTTTTTCTTTGAGCGACTAATAGCCATCCGAAAAGCAGGGAAAAAGAACACCTCATTCATGAACAATATCAGCAATCTGGTTATGAATATGAAATTTGATGAAGCAAAAATTCTTTGCACAACCACAAATACGCCTGTTTCCAGAATGGTTTCAAAAGGTATTGAACGATTTGGAAAACCAATAAATGAAATTGAGAAATCGGTAGAAAGTGTTGGTAAATTTGAAATCTCAAAACTTGAAAAAAACATGAAAATACTGGGGATTGTTGCAGGGATTGCCCCAATGCTTGGCTTTATAGGCACTATCATTGGAGTAATAAAAATTTTCTATAATATTTCTCAAGCAGACAATATCAGTATCGGATTAATTGCCAGCGGGCTTTATGAAAAAATGATTACAAGTGCATCGGGTCTTATCGTTGGTGTGCTAGCATATGCAGGATATCATTATCTAAATATTTTACTCGATAAAGTTATTTTTAACATGGAAGATTCTGCAATAGAATTTATGGATCTTTTACAGAAAAAAACATAACTGTTTTAAGTTTGATGTTTTAGGTTTGAAGTTGCCTTGATACCTGATACTTGATACCTAGTGTCAGCAAGAAAACGCCAATAATTTCGTTACTCTGGTTTTGAAAACAGTCA
>JAVHQG010000047.1:0-24375 GCA_036171035.1 Bacteroidales bacterium | reverse complement strand
CACGCCGAAGTCTGGCGTATCAATGTAAAGCGAAATTCTGCTTAGGTGCTGTTAGGGTTTAGGTTGGTTATCTCCAAATTTTATCTTATCTTATCTTTTGTCAAAGTATTTTTGAATAATTGACTTCACAAAATTTAGTTTATTTTTTAAACTTTGGATAGGCTATCTGGGTCAAACAATTTTAATCCAGGAATAAATTTAAAATCTTTTTTGTTGAAGGAAAACAATTCTATATCGTAATATAATGCTGATGCAGCAATAAACGTATCAGGTATTCCAATCCGATGACTTAAATAATATTTCTCAACCAAATTAACAAATATATTGCAGATTTCTATATTGATTGAAATAACACGAATGTAATCAATATCTTTTTTAATCTTATCATATTCCTTTTTATCTCTTGCACCAAAAAGTAATTCTGCTACGGTAATTACACTAATTGCAATATTATTTTTACCAATATGATTAATTTGCTTTATAACTTCATTTTTTAGTCTTAAAGCGTCAATTAGAATATTTGTATCACATAATACTATTTTCTCACTGGCCATGCTTTTGCTCTTATTTGTTCAATAGTTATATCACTATCTTTCCAAATGCCAAATAATTCAAAAAAATCACCATTTTTTTTAGGTAATGGTATTAGTTTATCATTTAATAATTTTGTCTTTTTTTTATCTTGGATTGGTTCTATATTTACTACAAAATTGAGATTTCGTACAAACTCAATAAATGATAAACCAGCTTGATTCTCTTGAACTGTAATAACATATTGTGTCATTGTTCCAATTGTTTTATTAATTTTTTATTACTTACATTTATTAGAATAAATATACAAAAAATTTCAGAAATTTAATAATTCTTTAATAATTTAAATTGCATTTTAAAAAATAGAGATAAAAGCTTGTCATGGTGATAGTTTAAGGTGTCATAAGATTAACAAAATTTTGTAAATTGAATCAATTCATTTCGTAATCCATTTCATATTTATCAATTACTTAAAAATATTTACTCCTTATTGTATAATCAATTTTTAAATTTATCGTCAAATCCTTTGTTGTACGGTCTCTGAGCAACTTAACCCTAACGGTCCTTGTGCTGGTCGTAGTGTTCGCCACCTTAGACCTACGCGCATGCCGAAGCCTAGCGTTATCAATCCCAGCAAATATGGGAATTACACGATGTTAGCGGTAGTGTGATATCGTCAGTCTATTTTGTAGTCAATTTAGGAAGACCAACTCTTGTCAAAATTTCATTAGCTTTATCAAGTTTTTCTGGAAATAATATTTTCCCTCTAAACCTCTCTAGTCGTTTGTCAATTTTAACAATCGGAATTTTTGCTTTATTTAATTTGTCAATTTTTAAGTCCATAATTTATATATTTTTATTTTTTCGTGTAACTAAAAATGCTTCATAATCCTCTCCTGCGATAAATTCCTCCCAATTGTCATTTCGTAAACCAAAAACAAAAAAATCTTCTGCTACCTCAGTCAAATTATTCGTAATACCCATTCTATAAAGTCTTGTTCTTACAATCGTACTTCCAGTTGCATGAACCCATGCATTGGGATATTTTCCAGTAAATGCATAAACCGTTGATGCTACTGTCGCCAATACTTTTTGACTGTCACCATTATTTGTAATAGAGGTATCATTTATTCCATCAATTTTTTCATCATAATCACCAAAAGCTAAATTGTACACATTCTCAACACTTGTAGATGAATACTCAACAATCTTTTTTATCTTTCCTTTTGGTCCATCACTCACAAATTCGTAATAAAGCATTAAGTCCTCTGCTCTATACTCATATTTTGGATATCTCATTTACTTTAATTTTTTGTCAAAATTACGATTTTTTTTATCTCAAACAATAGTTGGTTTTGTATTCCTAAAATTCAACTGAGATTATAATATAAATATCATGTTTTATTGATTTTATCAGGGTTGTAAAATCTTATTACTACGAAAATTTTTGAACATTACCGCTAACTTCAATGTATGTGTACTGCATTTCGTACATTAAACCTACTGAAAAAGATTTATGCTTTTGCGGTTGGACCACCGAAGTTCATTGGTAGTATTGGTCCCTGATTAGGGTCTGCTTTTATTTTCCCATTAATCTGCTCATATTTCTGGATATTATCTGTCAATGCAAACATCAAACGTTTGGCATGTTCAGGTGTTAAGATAATCCTTGAATTGACCTTTGCCTTTGGAATTCCAGGCATAATTCTAACAAAATCAACCACAAACTCTGAAGTTGAATGTGTAATAATTGCAAGATTCGAATAAACGCCTTGTGCTATTTCTTCTGAAAGCTCAATATTCAACTGATTTTGGTTATTTACATCTTCCATTTTATATTTTTTTAAATTAAGAAACTCGAAACTAAAAAAAGGCACCTAACAAAATTAATTTGCCTGATGCCTTCTTGTTATTTTATCACTCATCAAATGAGCATTTATAGTTAATTCTAATTCCCATCAACAGACACCTTACCTGTTTTAGTGTGTGCCATCAGACTTTCATACTCATCTTTTGATCCAACAATTACTTTATCGTATCCACGGAATCCTGTTCCTGCCGGAATCAAATGTCCCACAATAACATTTTCCTTAAGACCCTCTAAAAAGTCAACTTTACCAAGGATTGCTGCTTCATTAAGTACTTTTGTTGTTTCCTGAAACGATGCAGCTGATATAAAGCTCTGTGTTTGCAATGAAGCTCTGGTTATACCCTGTAATATTTGACTAGATGTAGCGGGTATAGCTTCACGTGCTTCAACAAGTTTTTGATCTTTTCTTTTCATCATAGAGTTCTCATCACGAAGCTTCCTTGCTGTGATTGTTTGCCCTGCCAAAAGCACTTTTGAATCGCCTGGATCAGACACAATCTTTTTAGCATAGATACTATCGTTTTCATCCATAAAATCCCATTTGTCAACTACCTGATTTTCCAAGAATTTAGTATCTCCGGGATCAACAATTAAGACCTTACGCATCATCTGCCTTACGATGATTTCAAAATGCTTATCATTAATTTTTACACCTTGTAGCCGATAAACTTCCTGTACTTCATTCACAATATATTCTTGCACTTTTGTAGGCCCTTTTATCGCTAATATATCAAGTGGAGTAATCACACCGTCAGACAATGGCGTACCTGCCTTAACGTAATCATTTTCCTGAACAAGTATCTGCCTTGAGAGAGGAACAAGATAACGAGTTACCTCGTCTGCTTTTGATTTAATAATGATCTCTCTGTTTCCACGTTTCACTTTACCAAATGATACTTCTCCATCTATTTCAGCAACAATTGCCGGATTTGACGGATTACGTGCTTCAAATAATTCTGTAACCCTGGGCAACCCACCTGTTATATCGCCTAATTTTCCGGATGCTCTTGGAATCTTTACAATTACCTGACCTGAAGATACTTTTTCGCCTTCATTCACTACAATGTGGGAACCAACCGGTAAATTATAAGTTTTTAAAATATCCTCTTTACCCTTGCCAATGATTCTTAAAGCAGCATTTTTTGCTTTATCTTTTGATTCTATGATTACTTTTTCAGTATAGCCCGTATTTTCATCAATTTCTTCACGAAATGTGATGTTTTCAATCATACTATCAAACGCAATTTTTCCTGTGGATTCAGAAATAATTACAGCATTAAATGGATCCCATTCACAAATCAGCTTATTTTTCAAAATTTCATCTCCACTATTCACATAAAGTTTTGATCCATAAGGAATATGATTTGTGGTTAAGGTTATCCCTGTATTTTTGTCAATAATCTTTAATTCCGATAGACGACTGATAACAATCATCGTTTTTTGTACTTTTGTTTTTGACCCTTTCTTTATTTCAGCAGGTGTTTCACCTTCTCTTTCAACAACTTTCAAATCTTCAATTTCTACAATACCATCGTATTTCGAAACCACACTTTGTTCAGCGGAGACATTTGATGCAGCACCCCCTGTATGGAATGTTCGAAGTGTAAGCTGCGTACCTGGCTCACCGATTGATTGAGCTGCAATAACTCCTACCGCTTCACCAATCTGAATCATATGACCTGTAGCAAGATTTCTTCCATAACATCTTGCACAAACACCTTTTTTAGATTCGCACGTCAAAACGGATCTTATTTCAACTTGCTCAATTGGAGATTCTTCAATTACTGTAGCAATCTCTTCTGTAAACTCTTCACTAGCAGCAATGATCAACTTTCCTGTTAATGGATGATAGATATCGTGAACAGTTGTACGTCCAAGTATTCTATCATATAATGATTCAACAACCTCTTCATTATTTTTTATTGCCGTTGCTGAAAGCCCTCTTAATGTGCCACAATCATCTTCACTAATAATAACATCTTGAGAAACATCAACAAGACGACGGGTAAGATAACCTGCATCTGCTGTTTTAAGAGCCGTATCAGCTAACCCTTTTCGAGCACCGTGGGTTGAAATAAAGTATTCAAGAACTGTTAGTCCTTCTTTAAAATTCGAAAGAATTGGGTTTTCAATTAATTCAGATCCGGTAGCACCTGATTTTTGAGGTTTTGCCATCAAACCCCTCATTCCACTAAGCTGACGAATTTGTTCTTTAGAACCCCTGGCACCGGAATCTAACATCATATAAACCGGATTAAAACCCTGTTTATCCGCAATAAGTTGTTTCATTAGCAGGTTTGTGAGCGTTGCATTCGTATGTGTCCAAACATCCACAACCTGATTGTAACGTTCATTATTCGTAATAACCCCATTGTTGTAATTATCAAGAATTTCATCTACTTTATCATATCCTTTCTTAATAATTTCAGTTTTTTCAACAGGTATTAATACATCATCAAGATTAAAAGATAGCCCACCCTGAAATGCCATCTTATATCCAAGATTCTTAATATCATCAAGAAATTTTGCAGCAGAAGCTGTTCCTGTCTTTTTCATTACTTTACCAATAATATCACGAAGTGATTTCTTTGTAAGTACTTCATTGATATATCCGTAATCATGAGGAACTACTTGATTGAACAAAATTCTACCAACAGTTGTATCAATAATTTTTTGGACATGAGATCCATTTTCAATGTCCCAAACCCGAGCTTTTATTTTTGCATGAAGTTCAATTTTTTTCTCATTGTAAGCAATAGTAACCTCTTCAGGACCGTAGAAAACAAAACCTTCACCTTTAATTTTTACTTCAGGTGTGCTATTTCTTGATTTTGTCATATAATATAATCCAAGTACCATATCCTGTGAAGGAACAGTAACAGGTGCTCCATTAGCAGGATTCAGAATATTATGTGACGATAACATAAGCAACTGTGCTTCAAGAATAGCTGCATTGCCAAGTGGTAAATGCACTGCCATTTGGTCTCCATCAAAATCGGCATTAAAAGCCGTACAAACCAATGGATGCAACTGAATTGCTTTCCCTTCAATTAATTTTGGTTGAAATGCCTGAATACCCAAGCGGTGAAGTGTTGGAGCTCGATTCAACAATACCGGATGACCTTTTAATGTATTTTCAAGTATATCCCAAACAACAGGATCTTTTCTATCAACAATTTTCTTTGCAGACTTAACTGTTTTTACAATACCTCTTTCAATCAGTTTTCTGATAATAAATGGTTTGTACAATTCTGCTGCCATATCTTTTGGAAGACCGCATTCACACAATGACAATTCAGGACCAACGACAATAACTGAACGAGCTGAATAATCAACACGTTTTCCAAGTAAATTCTGACGAAAACGACCCTGTTTACCTTTTAAACTATCGCTTAACGATTTCAGCGGTCTATTTGCATCTGTTTTAACTGCATTTGATTTTCTTGAATTATCAAGCAAAGAATCAACAGCTTCCTGCAACATACGTTTTTCATTCCTAAGAATAACTTCTGGTGCTTTTATCTCAATAAGTCTTTTCAAACGGTTATTTCTAATAATAACCCTTCTGTACAAATCGTTCAAATCAGAAGTAGCAAACCTTCCACCATCAAGAGGTACAAGAGGTCGTAACTCAGGAGGAATAACAGGAACAACCTTTAAAATCATCCATTCGGGTCTGTTTTTCCCTTTAGATAATCGAAATGCTTCAACAACCTGAAGCCTTTTCAATGCTTCACTTTTCCGTTGCTGTGATGTTTCTTTGCTTGCTTTATCGCGAAGGCTGCATGAAAGTTCATCCATGTCAATTCTTGAAAGCAAATCATAAAGAGCATCAGCACCCATTTTTGCAATAAACTTATTCGGATCAGAATCTTCAAGAAGATGATTTTCTTTTGGTAAAGTTTCAACAATATCAATGTATTCTTCTTCTGTAAGGAAATCTAGATAGTTAACGCCATCAACCTTTTTAACACCTGGGTTTACAACAACGTATCTTTCATAATAGATTATTGTATCTAATTTTTTTGACGGTAATCCAAGCAAATATCCTATTTTATTAGGCATTGCTCTAAAATACCAAATATGAGCAACAGGGACAGTAAGCTGAATGTGGCCCATTCTCTCACGTCTTACTTTCTTTTCAGTAACTTCAACTCCGCACCTATCACAAACAATACCTTTATATCTAATTCTTTTATATTTCCCACAATGGCATTCATAATCTTTTACCGGACCAAAAATTCTTTCACAAAACAAACCATCTCTTTCTGGTTTATAAGTTCTATAATTAATTGTTTCGGGTTTTAATACTTCCCCGCTAGATCTTTCAAGAATTTCTTCAGGTGAAGCCAACCCGATTGAGATTTTTGTAAACGTGCTTTTTACTTTTGTCTCTCTTTTAAAAGCCATATACTAAAATTTTAGATTTACAAATTATTATTAACAGAAATGACTTAAAAATCATAGCTCAGTAATTTTCTGAGCTATGATTCAAATATCTATTCAAGAGTCATGCTTAACCCTAGACCTCTTAACTCGTGCAGTAACACGTTAAATGATTCAGGAATACCAGGAACAGGCATTGGTTCGCCTTTTACAATTGCTTCATATGATTTAGCCCGACCCATAATATCATCAGATTTAATAGTAAGTATTTCCTGAAGAATATTTGCAGCACCAAATGCTTCGAGAGCCCAGACTTCCATTTCACCAAATCGCTGACCACCAAACTGTGCTTTACCTCCTAACGGTTGTTGAGTAATAAGTGAGTATGGACCAATAGACCGAGCATGCATTTTATCATCAACCATATGACCCAGTTTCATCATATATATTACTCCAACTGTAGCCGGTTGATCAAATTTCTCTCCAGTACCACCATCATACAAATATGTTTTTCCAAATCTTGGTAACTTTGCTTTATTCGTATAATTTGTGATTTCTTCTAATGTTGCTCCATCAAAAATCGGAGTAGCAAATTTCACATTTAGCACTTTCCCTGCCCAACCAAGAACAGTTTCATAAATTTGTCCAAGGTTCATACGAGATGGCACACCCAGCGGATTCAAAACAACATCAACAGGAGTTCCATCTTCCAAAAATGGCATATCTTCATCACGCACAATCTTAGCAACAATCCCTTTATTACCATGACGACCAGCCATTTTATCGCCAACTTTCACCCTACGTTTATTTGCAATGTAAACTTTTGCAAGCTGAATAATCCCATTAGGAAGCTCGTCTCCGATTGTGATGTTATACTTCTTCCTTTTAAATTCGCCCTCAAGCTCTTTAAATTTTATGGAATAATTGTGAAGAATTTCTCTAATCGTATCGTTCTTTTCTTTATCTGTAGTCCATTTATTTGGATTTACATTTTGATAATCAATATCTTGTAACACTTTCAAAGTAAATTTAGTGCCTTTTGGAATGATATCGACATTATAATAATCTTTAACTCCTTGTGAAGTTTTACCATTCACAAGATTAAAAAGTTTATCAACGAGTCTTGCACTCAAATCATTAAGTTTAACATTAAACTCATCTTCAACTTTCTGAATAAGGCTTTTCTCTGATACTTTTGATTTTCTGTCCTTCATTGTTTTAGAGAACAGTCTTTTATCAATAATTGTTCCTGTAAGTGACGGTGTTGCTTTCAAAGACGCATCTTTAACATCTCCTGCTTTATCACCAAAAATGGCTTTCAGAAGTTTTTCTTCCGGAGAAGGATCTGATTCTCCCTTTGGTGTAATTTTCCCTATAAGGATATCTCCAGGTTGTACAGAAGCACCTATCCTAATGATACCATTTTCATCAAGATTTTTTGTAGCTGTTTCACTAACATTTGGAATATCAGAAGTAAATTCTTCAATACCACGCTTTGTATCGCGTACTTCTAGTTGATGTTCTTCAATGTGAATAGAAGTAAAAAAATCTTCACGTACAACTTTTTCTGATAAAACAATGGCATCTTCAAAGTTATAGCCCTTCCATGGCATAAAAGCAACCATCAGATTTCTACCTAATGCTAAATCTCCATTTCTAGTTGCATATCCTTCTGTCAAAATAGTACCTTTAACAACCTTATCACCCCTACGAACAACAGGTTTTAAATTAATGCACGTACTCTGATTTGTCTTTTTAAATTTTGGTAATTTATAGTGTTTCGTCTGATCGTCAAATGTTACAAATTTCTGATATTCAGATTGTGTATATTTAATAACAATTTCATCAGCATCCACATATTCTACCGTTCCTTCTCCTTCAGCGGTGAGCAATATTCTTGAATCTTTAGCAACGCTAAATTCTATACCTGTTCCAACGATAGGCTCCTCAGGCTGGAGAAGAGGGACAGCCTGCCGCATCATATTTGATCCCATAAGAGCTCGATTTGCATCATCATGCTCTAAAAATGGAATCAGTGAAGCGGCAATAGAAGATATCTGATTTGGTGCTACGTCCATCAAATGAACATCTTTATCTTCTGCTAAAGGGAAATCCCCTTCATGCCTTGATTCAATTTTATGATCTCTAAATTTTCCGTCATCTTTTAACGCTGCACTTGATTGAGCAATTATTTTTGCTTCTTCTTCTTCAGCGCTAAGGTACACAATGTCATCATTGTTTAAATTTACTTTACCGGCATCAACAACCCTATAAGGTGTTTCAATAAATCCTAATTCATTTATTTTTGCATAAACACATAAAGAAGATATCAAGCCAATGTTTGGACCTTCAGGTGTCTCAATTGGGCAAAGCCGTCCATAGTGAGTATAATGCACATCCCTTACTTCAAATCCTGCACGATCCCTTGATAAGCCGCCGGGTCCCAGTGCAGACATTCTTCTTTTGTGAGTCATCTCTGCTAATGGATTTGTTTGATCCATAAATTGAGAGAGAGCGTTTGTCCCAAAAAAAGAATTAATAACAGATGAAAGTGTTTTTGAATTGATTAAATCAATTGGCGTAAAGACCTCATTATCACGCACATTCATTCTTTCTCTGATTGTTCTGGCCATTCTAGCCAAACCAACTCCGAATTGGTTCGCAAGTTGTTCGCCAACAGTTCTTACCCTTCTATTGCTTAAGTGGTCAATATCATCCACATCGGCTTTAGAATTTATCAGCTCAATAAGATATTTAATGATCTCAATGATATCTTGCTTTGTAAGAATTTTAATTTCATTAGGAATATCTAAGCCGAGCTTTTTATTTATTTTGTATCTTCCAACATCACCAAGATCGTATCTTTTGTCAGAGAAGAATAATTTTTCAATAACATCTCTAGCAGTTGTTTCATCAGGTGGTTCGGAATTTCTTAATTGACGATATATATAATATATAGCTTCTTTTTCAGAATTGCAAGGATCTTTATGTAGGGTATTATAAATAATTGAGAAATCAGTTTGATTTAACAATTCTTTATGTAACAGTACTGTTTTTGTTCCTGAATCAAGAATTAAGTCAATATGCTCATTCTCAATTACAGTTTCACGATCAATAACAACCTCATTTCGTTCAATTGAAACAACTTCGCCCGTATCTTCATCAACAAAATCTTCAATCCATGATTTTAAAACACGTGCAGCAAGACGCCTTCCAACAATTTTTTTCATTGCCGATTTTGAAACTTTAAATTCATCTGCTAAATCAAAAATCTCAAGAATACTTTTATCACTTTCATAGCCAATTGCTCTTAAAAGTGTGGTAACCGGTAACTTTTTCTTTCTGTCAATATAAGCGTACATCACACTATTAATGTCTGTAGCAAATTCAATCCAAGATCCTTTAAATGGAATAATTCTGGCAGAATATAATTTTGTACCATTGGTGTGCGTACTTTGACCAAAAAACACACCAGGCGATCGATGTAATTGAGAAACGATAACCCTTTCAGCACCGTTGATTACAAACGTTCCACGTTCGGTCATATATGGCACGGTTCCGAGATAAACGTCCTGAATAACTGTTTCAAAATCTTCATGTTCTGCATCCGTGCAATACAGTTTTAATTTGGCTTTCAGAGGCACGCTATACGTAAGCCCCCTTTCCAAACATTCACTTATAGTATAACGCGGGGGGTCGATAAAATAATCTATAAACTCTAGAACAAAATTATTTCTCGTATCTGTGATTGGAAAATTTTCAGAAAAAACTTTGAATAATCCTTCATTTTTTCGATTTTCCGGTGTTGTTTCCAACTGGAAAAAATCCATAAATGATTTCAGTTGGATTTCGAGAAAGTCTGGATAGTCTAATTGATTTTTTGTTTTGGCAAAACTGATTCGCTGGGAGAATTTACTTTTGATCATCGATATAAGATTAAAATTGAACCTAAACAATAATGCACAAAAAGGTATAGAGTCTAATAAAAATTAGACTCTAAACCTGTATAACAATAAAAAATGATATATTATTTAAGTTCAACTTCGGCTCCAGCTTCTACCAATTGATCTTTAATAGTGTCAGCTTCCTGTTTGGTAGCACCCTCTTTAATTTTAGCATCTGGGGCTTTATCTACAAGATCTTTAGCTTCTTTCAAACCAAGACCAGTAATATCTTTTACGATTTTCACTATCTGTAATTTTGCTCCACCAGCTGAAAGAAGGATAACATCAAATTTTGTTTTTTCTTCAACAACAGCACCACCACCTGCAGCAGGACCTGCTGCAACAGCAACAGCTGCAGCTGCTGGTTCAATACCATATTCATCTTTGAGTATTTTTGCTAACTCACTTACTTCCTTCACAGTCAAATTAACTAACTGTTCTGCAAACGCTTTTAAATCTGCCATTTTACTATAGTTTTAAAAATTGTTACTAATTTATTTTTCTCTTTCTGATAGTGTTTTTACAACACCTGATAAGATATTACCGCCTGATTGAAGTGCAGAAATAACATTTTTAGCCGGAGATTGCAAAAGTGCAATAATGTCACCTATCAATTCTTCTTTTGATTTAAGAGTTGCAAGGGCGTCAAGTTCATGGTCTCCAATATATACTGATTCTTCTACAAATGCTGCTTTAAGAATCGGTTTTTCTTCCGTTCTCCTTAATTCTTTAATAAGCTTTCCAGGCGCATTCCCAGTTTGAGAGAGCATAATAGAGGTAGCTCCTTTCATTGCACTTGTAAATAAAGAACTATCTTTTCCTGCGCGATCAAGAGCAAGCTTTAATAATTTATTCTTGGCTACAATTAATTTAATACTTTTATCATAACAGATTCTCCTTAATTTACTGGTTTTCACAGCATTTAATTCAGAAATATCTGTCAGATAAAAATGAGGATACTGATTAATCTGATTTGCCAATTCCTCTATTATTTTGTTTTTATCTTCCTTTTTCATAATATCTCACATAAACATATTAATATTCAGCTACTGTTTTTGCATCAATCTGGATGCTTGGGCTCATAGTGCTTGAAAGATAAACACTTGTGATATATGCGCCTTTTGCTGATGACGGCTTCAATTTAATTATTGTGTTCAATAACTCTTTTGCATTATCAACAATTTTATCGGGAGTAAAAGAAACCTTACCAATGGAAGCATGAATAATCCCATATTTATCTACTTTGAAATCAATCTTCCCTTTTTTTACTTCTTCAACAGCTTTTCCAATTTCCATTGTAACAGTTCCTGTCTTTGGATTAGGCATTAAACCCCTTGGACCTAAAATACGCCCCAACGCACCAATTTTACCCATAACCTGTGGCATTGTAATGATAATATCAATATCAGTCCAACCCCCTTTTATCTTTTCGATATACTCATCTAAACCGACATGATCTGCACCAGCAGCTTTTGCCTCAGCCTCCTTATCAGGTGTGCATAACACTAAAGTACGCACAACTTTACCCGTACCATGAGGAAGGGTAACGATACCTCTTACCATTTGATTAGCTTTCCTAGGATCAACGCTCAAACGAACATCAAGATCTACGGAAGCATCAAATTTTGTATAAGTAATATCCTTGACAAGCTTTGAAGCCTCAATCAATGAATATTGTTTTGCTTCTTCAATTTTGGTTAGAACCTGTTTCCTTTTTTTTGAAATTCTTGCCATTTCTAAAATTTTATTTCAAGGGTGAATCTCCTTTGATTGTTATACCCATACTTCTTGCAGTACCTGCTACCATTTTAATTGCTGATTCAATTGTGAAGCAATTCAGGTCAGGCATTTTTTCTTCTGCAATTTGTTTTACTTGATCCCATGTAACAGCACCCACTTTTTTTCTATTTGATTCAGCTGAACCTGATTTTAATTTGGTTGTTTCAAGTAACTGAATAGCAACAGGCGGATTTTTTACAATAAAATCAAATGATTTATCAGCAAAAACTGTAATAATAACCGGCAATACTTTACCCGCTTTATCTTGCGTTCTCGCATTAAACTGTTTGCAAAATTCCATTATATTAACTCCTTTAGATCCTAATGCAGGACCAACAGGAGGAGATGGATTTGCAGCACCACCTTTAATCTGTAATTTAATTAAGCCAGCAACTTCTTTTGCCATAATCTGTAAATAATTTATATTATTCTTTTTCTACTTGAAGAAAACTTAACTCAAGAGGTGTTTTTCTTCCAAAAATTTTCACCATTACCTTTAGCTTTTTCTTTTCCTCATTAACTTCTTCAATAATACCTTTAAAGCTGTTAAAAGGACCATCTATTACCTTCACTTCTTCGCCAACTTTAAATGCGTTTGTTAGTTGTTCACTCGTTTCAGCAAGTTCATCAACTTTCCCAAGAATTCTGTTTACTTCTGCTATTCTTAAAGGAATTGGTTCTCCAGTTTTTGCTCCAAGAAAGCCAATTACACCATTAATATTTTTTATAATATGTGCAACCTCACCTGAAAGATCTGCTTCGATTAAAATATATCCAGGAAAATAATTTCTTTCTTTACTTATTTTTTTTCCATTTCTAATCTGATATACCTTTTCAGTTGGTATAAGAACCTGTGAAACAAAATCCTGCAATTTAAGACGAGAAATTTCGGCATCAATATATTCTTTTACCTTTTTTTCCTTGCCACTAATTGCACGAACAACAAACCACTTTCTTTTTATTTCTCCCATGAATTCTACATCAGAATATTAATAAAACATGCTATAAATAAGCTTCAGCAGATTACTGAATGAAGTATCCATTGCATAAATAATGACAGCGATCACAAGTGATGCTACCATAACAACAATTGCACTCCCTTGAAGCTCTGTCCACGATGGCCAAGAGACCTTCTGCATAAGCTCCTTGTATGTTTCTTCTATATATAATCTAACTTTTTTCAT
Organism: Bacteroidales bacterium; assembly: GCA_036171035.1. GTDB lineage: Bacteria > Bacteroidota > Bacteroidia > Bacteroidales > GWF2-35-48 > GWF2-35-48. The sequence goes on along the minus strand of JAVHQG010000047.1, from coordinate 10,681 downwards.
TTTCGATTACTTTGCACGGGAGGAGGGACTCGAACCCCCAGCCAACGGTTTTGGAGACCGCTACTCTACCAATTGAGCTACACCCGTATAAAGAATAATATCAGCAAAATTTAACTGATATTATTCTTCCGGGTTTATTATTCTAATATTTCAACAACCTGACCTGCGCCAACTGTTCGACCACCCTCACGGATAGCGAACCGTAAATTTAGATTTACAGCAACTGCATAAATCAAATCAACAGTAATGGTTACATTATCACCTGGCATTACCATGTCAACACCTTCAGGCAATGTTATTTGACCTGTAATATCCATTGTTCTTAAATAAAATTGAGGTCTATATTCATTATGGAAAGGTGTATGACGACCACCTTCTTCTTTCTTAAGAATATAAACTTCTGCCTTAAATCTAGTATGTGGTTTAATTGAGCCTGGTTTTGCAATAACCATCCCTCTTTTTATTTCCTTTTTATCAACACCTCTAAGAAGAAGACCTACGTTATCACCAGCTTCACCTCTGTCGAGAATTTTTCTAAACATTTCAACTCCGGTAACAACTGTTTTCTTTTCAGCTCCAAGACCAACAATCTGCATTTCATCACCTGAATTCACAACGCCAGTTTCGATTCTCCCAGTAGCAACGGTACCACGACCAGTAATTGAGAAGACGTCTTCTACAGGCATTAAAAATGGTTTTTCATTTTCACGTGGAGGAATTGGAATCCAACTATCAACAGCATCCATCAACTCCATAACTTTATCTTCCCACTTTGCTTCACCATGCATTGCTCCAAGGGCAGAACCTCTAATAACAGGAGCATGTTCACCATCAAATTTATAGAATGTAAGAAGATCTCTTATTTCCATTTCAACAAGATCTAACATTTCTTCATCTTCAACAAGATCGACCTTATTCATGAAAACAACAATTCTAGGAACATTAACCTGACGTGCAAGAAGAATATGTTCACGGGTTTGTGGCATTGGACCATCTGTTGCAGCAACAACGATTATTGCACCATCCATTTGAGCAGCACCTGTAACCATATTTTTGATATAGTCAGCATGACCTGGACAATCTACGTGAGCATAGTGACGAGTCGCAGTCTGATACTCAACATGCGCAGTATTAATTGTAATTCCTCTTTCTTTTTCTTCTGGAGCATTGTCAATCTGATCGAATGATACTATCTGAGACAAACCTTTTTTTGCAAGTACCATTGTGATAGCTGATGTTAGCGTAGTTTTACCATGATCAACGTGACCAATAGTACCAACATTAACGTGAGCTTTTGACCTGTCAAATTTTTCTTTAGCCATAACTGTAATTTTTGATTTATTTGATTTATTAACTACTAAATTTCACTTCTACTTTTTTAAATAAAGCCAATGATGGGAATTGAACCCATGACCCCTTCCTTACCAAGGAAGTGCTCTACCCCTGAGCTACATCGGCGAAGAGCGGGAGACGAGACTCGAACCCGCGACCCCGACCTTGGAAGGGTCGTGCTCTACCAACTGAGCTACTCCCGCTGATAATACCGAAGTGGGGAATGATGGATTCGAACCACCGAAGACGTAAGTCAGCAGATTTACAGTCTGCCCCATTTGGCCACTCTGGTAATTCCCCGAGCCTTAAAACGAGCCGATGGAGGGATTCGAACCCCCGACCAGCTGATTACAAATCAGCTGCTCTGGCCAACTGAGCTACATCGGCTTGTATTATTTAATCAGTATTTTAAAAGAACGATAAAAAATCCCCAAAAAATGAGGTTGCAAATTTATACAAAATATTTTTACTGCAAAAAATATATTCATTTATTTTTTAAATTTACACACCTTTTTGTTTTTCCTTATATTTTTTAAGTTGAGCCGTCAATGCTTCACATGCATCATTCGTAGCTTCTTCAAAGGTTTTGCTTTGTTTTTTTACAAAAAGGTCACTTCCGGGAATTTCCAATTTTATTTCAGCGATTTTATTTTCCTGGGTCTGATTTTTTTCTAATCTAAGAAAAACCTCAGCTGAGACAATCCCTTCATGGAATTTCACAATTTTATTAATCTTAGTCTGAATAAAGCTTTCCAATTTTGAATCTGCATCAAAATGGATGGAATTAATTTTTAGGTTCATAATTTTCCTCCTTTTATTTATGCCCTTGGATGAGCCTGTTTATATACCTGTTTAATTCTTTCAAAACTGTTATGTGTATAAATTTGAGTTGCTGATAAATTTGCATGTCCCAATAATTCTTTTATCGTATTTAAATCAGCTCCATTGTTTAGCATATGTGTAGCAAATGTATGCCGAAGTACATGCGGGCTTTTTTTCTCAATTGTGCTAACCAAACTCAAATAACCAATCACAATACGATATACAAGTTTTTCATAAACTTTCACTCCTTTTTTTGTAAGAAAAAGGTAATTACACTTGGGATTCACTTCAGCCCTTTTATCAAAATAATCATTTACCAAATTTTTCAGACTTAAACTCAAAGGAACTATTCTTTCCTTATTTCTTTTCCCAATTACTTTCAGAGAAAGATTAGATAAATCAATGTCTGTAATCTGAATATTCAATAATTCTGAAAGACGAATTCCTGTAAGGTAAAATATTTCAATAATGAGTTGATTTCGAACACCTTCAAAATCATTCCCAAAAATATCTTTACTATCAAGCAATTCATTTATCTGCTTGTTTTCTACAAAGAACGGTAATGTTTTTTTCATTTTTGGAGAAAGCACTTTTTGCATTGGATTCTTTGCAATAATACATTCTCGCTGTAAATATCTGTAATAAGTATGTAAGGTTGTTATCTTTCTATTTACAGTACGTGGACTGATTCCGCTTTCAATCAGAGAGACAATCCATTGTCTAACTATTTTATAATTTAAATTTACGTTCTTTTGGGCATCCAGATTATAACAGAACTCTGAATATTGATGGAGATCGCTTTGATAAGCAAGAATTGTGTGACGAGAAAATTTTTTCTCAAACGTGAGATACTTTATAAAATCATCTATGTACATTCCTTGCTGTATTAACGGAATTTCCACAAAACAGAATCTTCCTCCAGCACCTAGCCAAGCCTACAGCTCGACACCTTCTTGTAACTTCTGTTTATAGATAGCTTTAATTTTCACTTCTCTAAATCTAATAGAAGGTTTTTTAAAAGCTTGTCTTTCCCTAAGTTCTTTTATAACTCCGGTTTTTTCAAATTTTCTTTTAAATTTCTTCAGCGCTTTGTCAATATTTTCGCCTTCTTTTATCGGAATAATAATCATATTACTTAAAAATTTAATTAAGGGTTGCAAATGTATCTATAAAAATAATGGAATCAAAATCAATTTCTATTTTTTTTATTATTCAAAGAAAAAATATGGGCGAATCTTACTTATTATTGAATCGGGCAATACATTATTTGTTTGAAGTTCTTGCAAATTTTTTATTTTACCAATAATTTTTCTAAATTGTATAATATTTTTTGTAAAACAATAATTCAAATATGGATGTTTCAATAATTCTGCAAAAGTAGCTGTATTCAAATTTAATTTTATTACTTTATTTTCAGGCAATATAATATTTTTTTCAATACTTGCATATGTATCCCTTTTAAATCCCCACACTTCAAGAATTTGCTCCTTCCTGATAAACCCGCCTAATGCATTTCGATATTTCACAATACTTCGTGCAAGATATGGACTAATGCCTTTAATTTTTCTAAATTCGGAGGAGTCTGCCTTGTTGATATCTACTTTGATATTAGGATCATATTTAGGAATTTTTGTAGGTTCAGGTGCAATAGAAATATAGGGTTCCAGATTGTCATAAAGTTGTGGTCGAATGCAATACATTTTTTTAAAATCTTCTTTCGTTCTGAATTTGCCACCTTTTGCAATAAAATTTCCGATTACATTTATTTGCTTTAACGACAAACCTAGTCCCTCCCATTCATCAGCAGAAGTGCAGTTTGGATCAAACTCATGCAGTATAAATTTCTTCTTTTCAGTTTCAATAGCGGATGTAAGCAATTTATTTTGTACAGGAATGCTAATATAAGGCTCAAGTGCTTCAAATTGTCCTTGTTTTAGGCAATACATCTTTTGAAAATCTGCCGGAGAACGAAACCGTCCACCTTTTTCGAGAAAATGTTTAATTGTTTTTACTTGATATTCTTTAAATCCAAGAGCAAACCAGCCACTATCAGCAAGTGTATTAGGATTAAACTGGAAATACTTTCCGGACTCTGAATCGCCTGTAATTTCTTTCAATGAATCTTTTAAAATCACACTGTTTTCAAAGTCCATTATTTCTTTTTCAAAAGCAGCAATATCATGTTTATTTGGTTGATGATTAATAAATGGTATTACTTTCCAAAAAATGATCAATATTAAGATTAATGATATCAACACAATAATACCATTTCTCTCAGTTGAAGAAAAGTTGAAATACTCTTTTAAAAAGTTTCTCACTATATGAATGAGATAAAAAAAGCCGGAAAATTATCCGGCTTTTTAGTTATTTATTGATTAATATCTTTCGGATGAAAGTTTCATTTTGTGTACTTATTCTAATAAAGTATAGTCCTGTAGGTAAAATTTGAAGATCAATAGTTTTAGATGCTCTTATATCGGTTTGTTCATCGGAATAAACAACCTTTCCTGTAATGTCAAGAACCTGAATCCTTGCATTTATTATTTTATTGTTATTAAAAGCAAGCGTAATCAATCCGGAAGATGGAACAGGATACAAGGTGAGCTGATCGTTATCTGATAATTCCTCTACATTAATAAATTGTGCGATAGTTCTTTTCCAAACACCATTTCCAAATGTTCCAGCATAAATAGTTGTTGTATCTTTAGCTGCAATTGAAGTAATTAAAAAATTCTGAAGACCCTCATTGATTGGTCTCCAACTACTTCCCTTATCCCATGACAGATAAACACCTTCTGTAGAAGCAGCATATATGTATTTACCGCTAACTAACAAACTGGCAATGTTAACACTATTTAGACCCACGCTACTTGAATACCATGAACCACCTTTATTTGATGAAATATAGACACCCCTTCCCCATGTTGCAGCTAAAATTTTATCATCATATGAAACAAAGCTTTTTATTGGTGTACTAACTAAATCAGTGATTTGAGACCAAGTAGCACCGCCGTTTAGTGATTTAAAAATACCACCTTCCGTACCTAATAAAACAAAGCTACTTTCAGCATGAATACAACTCACATTTAAGTATATCAATCCTGTATTTGTCGCACTCCAGTTTATACCATCCGTAGATTTATAAACGCCACCGCCCCATGTCCCGGCATAGAATACAGAATTAATGCTACAAACTGATGTAACTGATGAATAAATTCCTGTACCGGCAGCAGTCCATGTTACTCCATTATCGGTAGATTTAAACAAACCACCATCAATAGTTCCAGCAAACAAGACTCCATTTGCATTATAAACAGTTTGAATATTTAAACTTGTTATACCACTACTTGCTGCGTTCCAATTTGCACCTTCATCAGAAGATGTATAGCAACCCGTATTTGTTCCGGCTATTAAAATATTATCTTTTAATACTAATGAATTAATAAAAGAATTACTAATCCCAACATTTATATTATCCCATTGTGCAGCAGAGATATCTCTTTTATTTAAACCAAGAGTTGTTCCGGCATAGAAAGAGCTATTATTGGCAGCAACACTATACACATAATTTGCGCCCAAATTTGTATTGAATATAGTCCAATTAGAGCCATTATCAGAAGAAGCAAAAACGCCACCGCCCCATGTTGCAGCAATCAATGTTGTACCTGTAAAAGCAAGAGATTTAACATGATAATTAGTAATACCATTATTTGAAACTGACCAATTTACGGCATTATTACTTGTTTGATAGATGCCACCTGCCTCGGTAGCTGCATACAGTACAGAACCATTAACCAAGAAGTTGTTCACATATGTATTTACTAACCCATTATTTGCCAAAGTCCAGGAATTCAATGATTTTGAAGTTTTATAAACACCACCACCAAAAGTACCGGCAAAAATAGCAGTATCAATAGCTGCCAATGTATTTACATTTTTATTCATTGCTGAAGAGTTGAATGCAGCCCAACTAACTCCTTTATTAACAGACTTAAATACGCCTCCACCCCATGTTCCAGCATACATAACAGTGTCAATAAAAGCAAGTGAATAAACATAATTGTTCGTAAACCCTAAGTTTAAACCTTTCCATGTTGCTCCTTTATTGTTTGATGTGTACAAACCACTTCCTTCGGTTCCGGTAAAAATATCTGATCCATGGATTGAAATAAAATGGGAATTAATTGCAGGGATACCGTTGCTGATTGCGTTCCATGAGATTCCTCCATTTGTTGAGAGGAAGAATCCACCACCATCTGTGCTAGAAAAAAGATTTGCTCCATCAGCAGATAGCGCAGTAATAGAGGTATTAATAAGACCAGTGCTAACAGAAACCCATGTATCACCATTATCAGATGACATAAAAACGCCATCGCCATAAGTACCTGCAAAGATGTTGTTTCCAGAAATCAAAAGAGATGTAATTACTAAATTTGTAAGTCCATTATTTTTCTGTGTCCATGTAGCATCATCAGAGCAAACAAAAACGCCTTGAGTAGTTCCCACAAAAACTTTTCCACTTAAAATTGCTAAAGATGATGCGCTTGTGGCAGAATATCCTGTTGAAATTTTAGTCCAAATAGAATCATTCGTAGAAAAGAACACACCATTTTGAGTTGCGACATAAAGTTTAGTTCCAGGATTATCAATCCCTGCAATTGCATTTACATATTTGTTTGTTAATCCAACATGTAAGGAATCCCACTCGATTCCGCCATCTCTGGAAACATAAACACCTCGTCCTTGAGTGCCTACAAAAGTTTTAGTTAAACTTGTAGAGGCTTTCCTTTTTGCAATAGCTGTTATGTTTTTACTTTTCAAGCCAGTATTGCAAGCAATCCATGTAGAACCTGCGTTTGTGCTTTGAAATAAACCACCAGTTTTTGTGCCAAGGAAAATAGTTGATCCATTAACAAAAACTGTATTTACAAACATATCTGTAATACCAGCATTATAAGCACTCCAAGTGGCACCACTATTAAACGAAACAAAAGCTCCAGCACCAACTGTTCCCCCAATAAGAACATTTGAAATCTTTTGCAAACCAGAAACCGGCATCACAGAAACGCCTTTTGAAATCTGTGAAAAATTTGCGCCCCAATCTGAAGATAAGAATATCCCATTATATGTGCCTGCAACTACAACTGAATCCTTAACCGCAGAACAAGTAACCGTGCTTCCATAAGGACCATTTGTTTGCTGCCATTGTGCATGAATCAGATTAGCTGAACAAAAGAAAACAAATAAAAATAATAATTTCTTTTTCATATTTTCCCTCCTAAAAATTTGCGAATTATATTATGGTAAATTGAATTTATTTTAAATCTAAAAAGCACAATGTTACAAAAATAATTATAAATCACAAAACTAGAATGTGAAAATTAAATTTGCTGTTGCAAGGCATAATGTGAGCTAAAAGAAGAATCATCTTTGCAAGTCATACTCACTTTTTAACGATGGCAAATATCTATATATGCACAATACTTACAAATTGCCTTCTCTTGTGTTTGCGTAAAAGGAATTTTTTGATCCAGCATTTCTAAAAAAAGTTCTTCCAAATTATTTGTAAATTCTTCAGCATATAATTCAAATGAAGTTACAAAAGTTTTAGAAGTTTTGTCAAGCAGCAGACTATTGTAATTATCAGAAAATAATGACCGGACATAATATAGGGAAGGGCATACATTTGGTGTATCAGGGTTTTTCAAAAGGTAAACCAAACAATAAAATAATGTCTGAAATGCCTCTTTACATCGGGCGATATCCCCTTTAAAAAAAAGATGATTTATTGAACTAAAATCCATTGATTCTTTCCCTGTTTTGTAATCTATTATTTTTATTGTATTCCTATTTTTTTCAATTCTATCGAGAAATCCTCCAAGGTTAATATTATACTTTTTATTATTTCTTATGAATGGAAAAACGACATTATATTTACCCTCTAATTCATGAATTAAAAAAGGTGTCTGGCTCATATCATATTTTAATATCTGAGAAATATATTTTTTAATAACCTCAAATATTAGAATATTTTTACCTGTTATATCTGAGATAGACAAGGGTTTGTCTGATTTAAAATATTCAATTTGAAAAGCGATAATAATACTTTGCTCAATTCTAGGAACATCATTAACAATTGCGACGAGGTGTGTTTTTTCAACATTTGTGTTAATAAAATCTTTATAAAGATGTTCCATTGCTTTGTGCAGAAGTCGCCCAAAGATTGCGGCATCAATATCTTCTGTAACTTCATCAGCTTCTTCAAGACTGGCAATATATCTAAAATAAAATTTCAAACTACAATCAAGATACATGTTTAGAGCACTTGCTGAAAATGAACGTAAACCTTTTTCCTGCTGGGATTGATACTGATCGAGTAATTTTAATATCTTTTCTGTTTTAATGATTTCAATACTTTGAGGGAGAGAAAAAGCTATGTCGTAAACCAGATTTTTTTCAACGATTTGTAAATTAGATAAATATTTCAGTTGCAACATAAATCGGCTCATTTCTCCGGTAGATTTTTCACTTACGCCAGAATTATAGATATATGCAACATTTTTTGCACCGTGCAAAAGTCGGTAAAAATAGTATGCGTAAATAGAATCTCGATGTTCAATTGTAGGCATTGTGAATGCTCTTCTCAAATTATATGGGACAAATGAAGATCCGGCACTCCCAGCCGGTAATATTCCTTCATTAGTTGAAATCATTATGATGTTATCAAAATCAATTGCACGAGTTTCCAAAATACCCATTACCTGCAATCCTTTTAATGGTTCTCCCTCAAAAGGGATTCTAACACCACTAAGTGTTTGCTTCAGAAGGCGATAATATATTGGAAGTCCAAAGCTGATATTATGCGAAATAATGATTTCATATAATTTTTTAATGCTACTATATAGGTAATAAATATATTCTTGTTCTAAAGTTGGATTTTCCGCATCATTTCCAGCCAAATTATAAAATTCACTCATAATGTCGAGTAAGTGTTCTGTAAGTGCTTTTGCATTATCATGATATGTGAAAATTTTTCTCAAAAGCTCCGTTTGATTCAGTTCTATACCTTGTATATAAACACGATTATGTACAATAATTTGTTGAGATATTTCAGTGATTATATCTGCTGAATGAGATTTTAAGAATTGATGATTTAGAATTTTCAACACACTTCTGAAATAAAACAATATTTTTCCATCTTCTTTAATTTTTGCTGATTTCTGCAAGTCTAAAAGGTGAGTAAATAAGGTATAAGCAGGTGCAGAATTAAGTGGATATCCCATGGTTACATTTATTGCCCCATTTTCATCTGGTATTGAATTAAGCACTGGCAATAAAAGGCTTTCATCTGCAAGAATTACAACAGTGTTTTCTGAAATCACAACATCTTTGCATCTCCATTCTGTAAGTACTTCGCTTATAAGTTTTGTCTGTGCAATGTCTGAACTTGCACCAATAAATTGAATATTTTTAATTGTACCGGCAATCTGGTTATGCGCAATATCTGTTAGTGGAGAAGGGAACAATTGTATATTTTCTCGCAAGAAGTAACCTGCTTCATGGGCAACATTTTTCAAATAATACTCATCATAATCCCAGTAAAATTCAGCTTTACACTCATTTTGTAAATATTCAAAAAGAGTTTTCTCGCAATTATTTAATGCATTAAACCCAATGAAAATTATTTTATAAAAATCGGAAATAGCAAGTGATTTATTTGTACATTTTTCGGCTACTTCTCTCCAGATCATTCCCTCATAAGCAATTCCACGAGAAGCCAAGGAATTTTTAAATTTTGTATAAATATTATTTAACACCTGCCATAATTCAACAAACTCCTTTTGATGTTCAGAATATTTATTTGGTTCAAAACTTTTCCAAAATTGTTTGATTGCTTCAATTTGTTCATCTGTCAGGAAATTAAATTGTCTGTCAATTTCTTTAATCGAGGCCAGTGTTTTAAAGAGCAAAGCGGCATCCACCAAATATTTATCAATATCATCGAAATCATTTAGAAGCATATCGCCCCAATAATAAAATTTATCAAAAGACTCGTCAGATTTTTTTTCTTCTTTGTATATTCTATGCAGTTCAAAATTCAATGTAATATTTTCAGCAACACTTAATCCTGATAATTGTTTCATGAGTTCGTTAATGGTAATGCATTGTGGAGCCCATTGAGGTTTTGTGTTCAGCAGTGCTAAATATTTCTGAAAATATAAAATCGCTCTTCGATTTGGGAATACGAGCGTACAATCATGAAGCTTCGTCAAGTGAGATTGTTGCAAATAGATGGCAACTTCATTTAAAAAATATGTTGATTTGTCTTCCATAATAAATCTGAATAATGTCAAAAATAGTATTTTCTATCATTATATCAGATATGTATTTCATAAAAAAGCCTGATAGAATAATTAACTCTATCAGGCTTTAAATAGTGTCAGCAAGAAAACGCCAATAATTTCGTTACTCTGTTTTGAAAACAGTCATTTACAAAAGTAAACTCCTTGATTTTCAAAAGCCTGCA
>JAVHQG010000046.1:4412-5980 GCA_036171035.1 Bacteroidales bacterium | reverse complement strand
TAAAGTCCCCTTTAGGGGATTTAGGGGTTAAAAGACTTTTCATAGTGTACTCAACATTATAGTTTGTTTTTTAAGTGACCCCGGCGGGACTCGAACCCACAACCTGCAGAACCGGAATCTGACATTCTATCCATTGAACTACGGGGCCATAACCTGCATTCAGTCATTGAAACTAAAGGCTTGTTGCACAAAAGTAAAAATAAATTTCGGAATTCGATTTGTTTTGTGAATTTTGTACAATTATTATAATCTAATGGAATACCAGACACACACATTCCCAAACGGAATTCGCCTTATCCATAAAAGTGTTGTTGCTCAGACTGCTCACTTTGGCCTGCTTATAAATGCAGGTTCTCGCGATGAAACAGCCGCAGAACAAGGCATGGCTCATTTTATTGAACATACGATTTTTAAAGGTACAAAAACAAAAAATGCGTATCAAATTATTAGCTGTTTAGAAGATGTTGGTGGCGATATTGATGCCTATACTACAAAAGAAGAAACTTTTATTTATGCCACTTTTTTGAAAAATTATTATGAATTGGCGGTTAACTTGATTTCTGATATTTGCTTTAATGCAACGTATCCAAAAAATGAAATTAATAAAGAGAGACTCGTTGTTCTTGATGAAATTAATTCATATAAAGACAGCCCGGCAGAACTTATTTTCGATGATTTTGATGAACTCGTTTATTCAAATCATCCATTAGGAAAAAATATTTTAGGAAAGCCATCAACGCTTAAAACATTTAAAAAAAATAGCATTTTAACTTTTGTTAAGAATAATTATTTTACCAACGAAATGGTGTTCTCTTCTGTTGGGAATATTAAATTTCAAGATTTGGTGAAAATTTTGGAAAAATATATTAATTGCATTCCTGAAAATAGTCGAAAGCTTCAGCGCTCTATATGCCCTGTATATAAACCCAAAACAAAATCAGTTAAAAAAAACACATTTCAGGCACATTGCTTAATGGGTAATATTGCCTACGATGTATATGATAAACGTCGCTCAGGATTAATTCTTCTTAATAATATCCTGGCCGGAAATAGCATGAACTCAAGACTAAACCTTGTGCTGCGCGAAAAATATGGCTTTGCTTATAATGTTGAATCGTCTTTCAATCCTTTTATTGATACCGGATTACTTTCAATTTATTTTGGTACAGACAAATCAAATTTGGGAAAATGTATTGAATTGACTCATGCTGAAATCCGAAAACTTTGTAACAAAAAACTATCCGCATTACAGCTCGAAAAAGCAAAAAAACAACTCATCGGGCAAGTTACAATTTCCTCTGAAAACAATGCAAATCTGATGATTACATTGGCAAAAAGTTATTCGCTGTACAACAAAGTAGAATCTTTAAAAGAATTCTTTAAAAAAATTGAAAAACTTACTCCATCAGATTTATTAAATATCTCAAACGAAATTCTTGATATTCCTAAATTTACAACTTTAACATATATATAATTTTTTGTAACAAACACCCCCATCCATAATCCATAATCCATAATCCATAATCCATAATCCATAATCCATAATCCATAATCTATAATCCATAATC
>JAVHQG010000046.1:0-4312 GCA_036171035.1 Bacteroidales bacterium | reverse complement strand
ATAATCCATAATCCATAATCCATAATCCATAATCTATAATCCATAATCCATAATCTATAATCTATAATCTATAATTGTATCATGGCAACTTCTCTTAAAAATTCATCAAATCAAACACAAATCCCGTCTGCAAAAGGAATGAGTTTTGGTATTGTTGTTTCCGAATGGAACAATGAAATAACCGAATCGATGACCAACGCCGCTAAAAAAACCCTAATTAGTAATGGCGCATCTGTTAAAAAAATTCTCATAAAAACTGTTCCCGGCACATTTGAATTGACCCTTGGGGCTCAGCTTTTAGCGGAAAATACAGATGTCGATGCCATAATTTGTATTGGTTGCGTGATTCAAGGAGAAACCAAACATTTCGACTTCATTTGTCAGGGGGTTACATATGGCTTGACTCAACTTAATATGGATTTTGGAATCCCATTCATTTTTTGCGTACTAACCACAAACACACTGCAACAAGCAAAAGACAGATCTGGTGGAAAATATGGAAACAAAGGTATTGAAGCCGCCGTTGCTGCAATTAAAATGGTAGATTTACAAAAAAAAATGGAATCATAAAAATTATTGACAAAAATTCAACAAATCAGCGTAATATATTATCTCACATTACGATAGATTATTAACACCGGATATTATTTGCAATGCAAATGATTTTCAACTAATTTCTTTATCTCTTCGTGCATCCCATACAACTCTTCACTGAGTTTTTTGTCATTAAAAGCTTTTAAATTATTGATAATTGCATCAATAGTCCCTTTTGGAAAAATATTGTTCTCTTCAAAAATATTCCTCCTTTTTTCCAGTGCTTCTGCAGAATGCCAACATGAGGTAGGCAATTGTTCCAGATTTTTCAGTTTGTTTTTATATTCGTCTTTAAAAATATTTGTTGAAACATATAATGCATCAGCTTTTGCAATAGCATCTGGCATTTGTAACCCATGCAATGCAGCAACAATAAGCCCGGCGGCAAGTATATATATATCGGCAGATCCATCAGAAACCCTAAATTCAAATGTTTGTTTATTTGAAAAATCTTTCGATTTTTCTTTTTCATTTGGGTTGGCATCTTTCAGCATGTTTGAAACACCTATCCAACCAAGTGGCACACGCACCAGGGTCGATCTGTTTCTGTCACCCCAGCATACATATGTCGGTGCTTCCTGAAATGGCACAAGTCGCAGATATGAAGTTGGAATCGTATTCCCAAATGCAGTGAGTGGCTTGGCTAAGTCCATTATACCCGCAATCATCTTTTTAGCATCATCACTTAATTTTCCATCTTTTACAAGTATATTTTTCCCATCTTTTTCAGCAAGCATATGAATGTGCAACCCACTACCTGCCGTACCAACGCTGATTTTTGGTGCAAAACTAATAACTATCCCATATTTGTTCCCAAGCATACGTAATATCCATTTTGCAACAATAAGCTGATCCATTGCATCCTCAATATCTGTTGGCATGAATTCAATTTCATGCTGTTCATACAACACTCCATCTTTTGTAAAACTGCCAACTTCTGCATGACCATATTTGATTTGTCCTCCGGTTTCTGCAATCAAAATCATTGCTTCTCGCCGAAGATGTGCATATTTTGTAAATGGTTCTGAACTTTGATAACCTCTCTGATCTATAGCTTGATATATCTTTTGCTGATCACATATTGCATAATATTCTAATTCACCCATAGCCTTAAAATTCCAACCAATTGTCCGATAAAAAAATTGTTGCGCTTTGTGCAAAATGTACTCTGGAGCACTTTCTAACGGTTTCCCTTCATTATTGTAAAAGGAGCATAGAAAACTTATCGTCGGAATCTCTGCAAATGGATCAAGAAAAGCTGTTTTAAAACGAGGGATAATATACAAATCACTCGATCCGGAATCTATAAAAGAAAAAAGACTTGACCCATCAACCCGCTCTCCACTAGAAAGCACACTCTCCAAATGTTCATAACTTGAAATAATAAAATTTAATGTTTTTAATTTCCCATCTTCAGCCACATATCTGAAATTAATCATTTCAATATTATTATCAATAATATATTTAATTATATCTTGCTTGGTAAATTCAGATGCCTGTTTTTTTAGGTATTTCACCAATTTGTTGGGATTCAACATGATTTCTGACTCTTTCATAATCTTTTATTTGTTTTATTTATTTTTTGTAAGAAAACTCAGTGTCAGATAAGAAAATGTCAAGAATGAGGCTTTCGATGTTTTGAAAGTTAGGAGTTTACTGATGTAAATGACTGACTCGAAAAACGAGAGTAACGAAATTATTGGCGTTTTCTTGCTGACACTATTTATTCTCGCTTTCTGACACCCATTAATATTAAAATCATCAATCTTGGACACTCCGCTTGAGTTTTTTTTTAACTTTGCAATTTATTCTTATAGTGAATAATTACAAAATATTTTATAGCAGTTTAAAAACATTTTTGAAATAAATGGGAATCATGGTGTTCCACCTGACCATTAAAAATAAAATTATATACTGATGAAACCAAATATACAGCATTCTAGAGGGTGCAAGGTTCTAAATGCAGATAAACCTGAATTAATGGGAATTGCAGCATGTAATTGCAGCAAGCTTTATGTCTTTGATTGGTTAGATAAATTACCTGAGTCGTGTACTAATTCTGATATTGTTGAAGTACAATTTAAAAATACAAGAAAAGCATATTTCCAGAATGCTGTAGGACTACCTCTTCGCAAGGGTGATATGATTGCAGTGGAAGCTTCTCCCGGTCATGATATTGGAATTGTTTCGCTAACCGGAGAATTGGTCTTGTACCAAATGCGAAAAAATAAAATCAATATAGGTACATACGAATTTAAAAAAGTATATCGTAAAGTTAAACCAGTTGATGTGCAAAAATGGTCAGAAGCCATTAGTTTGGAACATTATACCATGATGAAAACACGCGAAATAGCCGAAAAACTTAAATTGAGCATGAAAATTGGCGATGTGGAATATCAAGGTGATGGCACAAAGGCAATATTTTATTACATTGCCGATGAACGTGTTGATTTTAGAGAGTTAATAAAAATATTAGCTGAAGTGTTTAAAATTAAAGTGGAAATGAAACAAATAGGCGCTCGTCAGGAAGCAGGAAAAATTGGTGGCGTGGGAACCTGTGGCCGAGAACTCTGTTGTTCAACATGGGTCTCGAATTTTGTTTCTGTTTCTACTAATGCTGCTCGCGATCAAGACCTTTCTTTGAATCCACAGAAATTAGCCGGACAATGCAGTAAGCTTAAATGTTGCCTTAACTACGAGCATGATGCTTATATTGATGCGTTGAAAGACTTCCCAAATACATCTGTTGAACTAATAACACTCGAAGGGAATGCGTATTTCCGAAAAAGCGATACTTTCCGAAGAATCATGTGGTATTCTTTTGATAGAAATAGCATGTTAAATCTAACACCTGTTTCTGTTGATCGCGTGAAAGAAATCATTGAATTAAACAAGCAAGGTGTTAAAATTGATAAACTTATTCCCGACGATTCTCCGGAAAAAATTGAAGAAGCTAAAAAAGAAAGTGAAAAAATTGACTTCGAAAATCATATCGGGCAAGACAGCATTACCAGATTTGACACCTCAAAAAAGAAAAATAACAATAAATACAGAAATAAAAAAAAATATAATCAATTAAAAAACAGTTAATTGCATGTTGCCATTTACCTGTTGTCTATTAAAGACTAAAAAATGAATTCTTTTAAACATAAATGTAAAAACCTCTTACAAATTGTAACAATTTTATTACTTTTTGTATTTTGCATTTCCTGCGATAACAAACAGATTTATGAACAAAACACCGATATTCCTGATGGTATATGGAACAGAGCAAATAAAATAAAATTTATTGTAGATATTAAAGATACCATAAACCCTCATAATTTATACGTGAACATCCGAAATGCAGGCGAATATCCATTTCGAAATATTTATCTGTTCATTACTACAAGCTCAAAAGGTGTGGTGGTAAAAGATACGTTCGAGGGCATTCTTGCCGATGAAAAAGGAAAGTGGCTGGGTTCTGGCTTAGGCGATTTATGGGACAACAGATTACAATACAAAAAAAATATTCGATTTCCACATGCCGGAACATATGTGTTTGAATATGAACAAGCTATGCGTAACGAAAATCTTCCATTGATCATGGATGTGGGTCTCAGAATTGAAAATGCAAAAATTAAATAATTGAGTCCACTCCGAAAAGTCCAAAAAATATTTTCCGGCGATTTTTTGCCCTTGATCCCTGAAGGGAAATCGCTGAAAATCAGTGTGCCTT
>JAVHQG010000045.1:0-5981 GCA_036171035.1 Bacteroidales bacterium | reverse complement strand
GTTGACAGAGATAATATTTACCAGAAATTTGGGTTTGAAATAGTGAAGTAACTATTTTTTACCACACATTAAAATCGAATTCAAGATTTTCTTTTCTGGATGTAGGATGTTGCTTCCCATTTGTAAGTGTAGAAACTTTTTCAAACACGTAATCACGCAGTTTTGAAACCTTAACATATTCAGTATTGCTTGAAGCATTATATGTTTTCATCCACTCTAAAAGTGAATAAGTAAACACACCGTTTTTCCATTCCGATGATTCAAAAGCAAACTCAGTTCCACTGGCTGAAGATATCACAATAGCACCTGAACCTTTTCGCAAATCAGAAAATAATTCCTGCATTAAATCAAAAGAATTTTTCAAGCCTAGATTATCTTTTTTTTGAACCATTTTAAACCCTCTTGATGCTACTTTTCCTTCTTTAGATGTAGGTGTACCTATACCGGCAAACACCGTTTCATCTTTATCTACTTCCCCTGAATTACAGGCATCAATAAACATGATTTTTTTTCTTGCAGGGATGCCATCTATTAATCCTTCCAGATCTTCGTAGGGAAGACCCAGTTTCGAGGGATTTTTAAAATCAATATTGCTTGTTGCAAAATAAAAATTCATATCATCATCAAGCAAGCCATGTCCTGCTGTAAAAAGAATAACTTCATCATCTGCCTTACTTTTTTCAAGAAACTTCTTTGCTTGCCGTATGTTTTCAGTTGTTGCATTTATATCGAGTATTTTCAGCACCTTAACATCTGCAAATTTTGCTTTATTTGTTTCAAGCAGTGTTGCCAGATCGGTAGCGTCTTTTGCGGCATATTTCAGGTCGTAATCATTATCCGAATAATCAGAAACACCTATGGCTACAACATAAAGAACCGGTTTAACTACTGGTCCGGTATAATTTATATTTACAGCTTCTTTTAATGATTCTGCACCTTTGTCGTTCATTGCAGCAAACTGAATAATATTTTTTCCATTCGTTAATTCTATTTGTATGTCTTTTGTAATATCAGAAGTTTTAGCATCGACAAGGCTCATCCCTTTAGATCCGTACAAGGGGACATCATTTACATAAATATTGATTCTGTTCAGAAGGTACTTGGAATCTGTAATTTTCAGTTTTGCATTGAACATTTTCTGATCCGTTGACATCGAAATATTTTTTGTCAGCACATTTACTTCAGGTAAATGAATGTCAAGACTTACCTGGTCTTCTGTAAATCCCATTTTCTTTAATCTTTTCAGATAGGCATTTTTTAATCCTGTTTTCATTTCTGCATTAGTATTCCCTAACCGTTCGTATATTATATCCGGACGATTATAAATTAAATCGAAGTTATCGAACGTGAATGTTTTCATCCCTTTCACAAAATGTACTTTTTGATTTGCATATTTAGAGGCTGTGTAAAAACCATCGGGAGTAGTAATAGCATAATCGTTAGCACCAATAGAATAAAAAGAGGCAATTTCTTTCATGGTTTCTGTGTTCCATAGTTTCACATTTCCATTGTAGTCTTTTGTGAGCATTCGTTTGCTATCCGCGCTAAAACTGTATTCGCCAATGAGGGCTTCCTGAGGTTCAGTCTGGCCAATTACACTGCCAGTTGAGGTACTTATTTTATGCAGAATTTTAAACGTATTACTGGAAATTAAAAATGTTCCATCCGGACTAATGGTGTGGTGGATAGTTTGCAGGTTATGAATATCCGGTCCTTTGCTAATCAACTTCCCCGAAAGATCGTAAGTGTTTAATCCATAAAAAGTCTTTATTTGTACCTGTTTGGAGTTTTTTGAAATAAAAACATTCCCGCATCTGTTAATCCAGGTCATATCAATAAAAAATTCAGTATTCCCAATGACATATACATTTGAAATTTCTCCTAAAAGTTTTAATGACGAGATATCCCATATTTGAGTACTTCTTTTAAATTGAATGACCATTATTTTACTGTCCGGACTAAACATTGCACCTTTTTTAATATACTGATCTTCATGGTTTCTATCTTCTTCCTGATCGGCTACAGGCTGTTCGATTTTTTTCAATAAAGTTCCTTTTTTGTCATATAAACTCACTCCACCCTTGCAGGTACTTATTAAATAGTAATTATTATCAGGACTATAAATTTGATTGGGATTGTATATAATAGAATCTTTAAATTTCCCTTTTAAATCATAGATATAACAATAGGGATTATTAGGATTCATATCATTCATAAGGATTCCGTTCTCAATAAATTTAACCGGGCTCACATGTGGAATTTTGAATTTAGTGCCTCCGTCTAGTGAAAAAACAAAAGCATCATAGAAGGTTTTGCTTGGCTCGCTTGTTTTTGAGAATTGGAAGTCTTTTGTGCAATAAGCGGCATAATGCTCATCTTCACTAAAAATATAATCTGACCCTTTTGGGATTGTTATGCGTTTTCCATCCATAGACCAAAGTGCATCATTGTAATATGATGCTGAAAAAAAACAATCGTTTTTTGAAAGGAACTCTATTTTTGTTGACAAACTAAATTGAGATGGTGAAATTTTATTAATTTGATTCCCATTTAAATCCCAAATAATAATGTCTTTAAATATACTGGCAGAAACTATTGTTTTTCCATCCTTGCTATATCTGCAACACTGTGTTTTTGCGTCAATAAATGAATTGTAGTCTGTGCTGTAATCTTTAAAAGATTGCACTTTAGTCCCGGTAGAGTCATACATATCCAAAAAATAATATCCGCCAAGGATAAAATGATTGTTATCAGGGCTGTAAGAAACCTCGTAAGCGTGAGCCTTAAACGATTTTATTAAAGTTCCGTTGCTATTCCAAATCCATACTTCGTCATTTTCAGTAAGTGCAATAATTTTTTTTCCATCAGGGCTAAACGTAATTTTTAAAACATCGCTTTTTACAGGTAATTTTTTTTGAATTGTACCATTCAAATTCATCAGAACCACATTAAATGTTGTGTCTAAAAATTCTGTTTCGTTTGAAAAATGTGTTTGAGGAGTTTTTGATCCGGCTCCCACTGCAAGCATTTGCCCATCGGGGCTAAAAGCTATTTGTGTTACATATTGTGTTACACTTGTAATCGTTGTTTTTGTATTGCCTTTGCGATCTATTAAAAGTATGTTAAATCGTTCGTTGAGCGGATTCGATTTATTTTTAGCAACAGCAATCGTATTTCCATCGGAGCTTATTGCAGAAGTAGATCTGCTAATAGGAATTTGTAAATCTGCTTTTCCATTCAAATCATATATATTCCCTTCTCCAATAAGATTTTTTCCGTCGGGTGTAAATTCAACGTGGTTACAAAAAGGAAATGGAATAATTTTTATCAAATTTCCTTGTTTGCTCCATAACCTGGCTGTTCCGTCCTGAGAAGAAGTGAGGAAGTTTCCATCAGTGTCAAATGAAATATTATAAATATCTGCATTATGCCCTTGCTGAACAGCGGTTGATAAATGTTCATTCGGGTTTTCTGATATTGCTTTTGGCTTTTCTTCTGCTATTTTCTTTTTTGTTTCAGCTTCTTTGTTAATTACAATTTCTTCTGCCGGTTTTTTTTCTTGTTCTTTTATGTATACCTTTGCCCAATCTACTCCATTGTTGGTTGAAATCATCAATTGTTTATTTTCTATTGAATACGTATTTGCACCGATAACTACTTTTTTATTTTCGGGAATTATTGGAAACTCTTTATCTTTTATTTTTTTCCATTTCTCTCCATTTTTCGTGATTTTAAATTTCCCAATAGTACTTCTTCCATAAATGTTATCGCCAAGTATTGTTAATTCATAAAAAGTATTCCAATACTCCAGTCCATTATTAATAGCATTCCAGCTTTTCCCATTATCAATGGATAAGAACGTTCCTCTTTCTGCTCCAATAACAATTGTTTTTTCGTTAGCCGCCAATGAATAAATATTCGTAAATGGGAAACCAAAATCAAAATTACTCATAGTCTTTCCTCCATTTTCCACAATGTATAAACCTTCATGAAGAGTCCCTACAAACAGATTTGTACCATTTGCTGCAATACATAAAATTTCTTGTCCTTTGGCAATTTTATTTGACAAAATCAAGGAAAGCAGGATGATAAATAATGAAAATTTAAATGTCATAATTTTTTCAGGTTAGATTATAGTGTATTGCTCCCATTAATTTGGCTATTTTGCCTGCCTTCGGGAAATGCAGATAAGAAGTAAAATTTGTGATTTGTGATTTTTAATTTGCTGCAAAAAAAGACGGGATTTTTTAGCATAAGAGTATCGTTTCCGGATTAAAAAATAATGTCAAAGGTAAAATATTTACAGAGATATTCTTGTTTTAATTTTTTTTGCTTCAAATTAATATGTTCACTACTTTTACAGAATAAGTTAGAAAGCAAATCCTATGAATACATTTTACTCTCACAATTTTGTTCTTGTAATACTATTTTTACTATTAAATAGCATTAATCTTCATGCTCAGCAGCCCAGATGGATTGACCCACAATGGCGGAATGTAAGCTATCCCGATGGGAAATATCTGGTAGGATTTGCATCCGAAAAAGGGAAAAGCAAAACAGTTGAAATTGAACTTTTGAAAAAGCTTGAAAGCTATGCCAAGTCTCAGCTAGGCGAATCCGTAAAAGTTTCCATCAACAGTTTATCAGAACTAAATACTACCGAGACAAATGGAAAAGTTCAGGAATATTTTAAGAAAAATTGTACCTCCGCATCTAATATCGAAATTGCAGGGCTAAAAACAGAAACTTATTTCGATGAAAAAGAAAAAACCGCTTATGCTATTGCCTATGTAAAAAAAGATGAGGTGTATAATTTATACAAAAATAAAATTGATGAAAAAATTAAAACCATTGCACAAAAAATATCATCATCTGAAAAATACCTTACAGCAAATGATAATCAGAATGCATTAAAAAATTATTTTGAATGCTATCCTGTTTTCCGTGTTGTTGAAGAAGCACAGGGGATTTATCTGGCATTAAAAAATAAACTTTCTGATGATGCGGATCTAAGGATTAAAGAAATTTCAGATTATAAAATAAAAGTGGATAATGAAATAAAATCTTTACAAAAAAATACCAATATCACACTTGAAGATGCATGCTATTTTCTTGCCTATGGTTTTAATCTTCAGACTGGCAAATTAAATGAATCAGTCCGATTAACAAACTTTACATATAAAGACACAAAAATGGGAAGTGAATACTCAAGAAAATTATCAAGTGTATTAGAACAAAAGCTGATTAGTACAGGAGGATATAACATTACAACGGAAGCCATTATGCCTGGCAGTACAGAAACCGGGAACAAATATATGATTACAGGTACATACTGGGACGAAGGAGAAAATATTAAAATAATTGCCATTATGCGAAATGCTGAATCAAAAGCAATAGCAAGTGCAGAAGCCTATATTCCGCAGACATGGTTTAAAAGCAATACTATTTCATTCCTTCCTGAAAATTTTAAAGATGCCTATTCAAACATGAAAGCTTTTTCTAAAGATGAGGTAAAGGGAGGCGATTTAATAGTTGAAGTATGGACAAACAAAGGTAATGAAAACCTAATTTATACAGCTGGCGATAAAATGAAATTATTTGTTAGAGCAAATAAAGAATGCTATTTGCGTTTTATCTATTATCTGGCTGATGGCAGCAAGGCACTTTTGCTCGATAATTATTACATCAGCAGCGATAAAGTAAATATAGTTTATGAATTACCCTACGAATTTGAATGCTCCGAACCCTTTGGAATAGAGACTTTGCAACTTAATGCACAAACCGATCAGTTTCAGTCGTTATCTGTTAAAAAACAAGATGGCTACGATTTTATTCAGGATAATTTAGCAGATGTTCTGGTAAAAACAAGAGGTATGAAACGTGTAGACAACAAAGTAAACATGAAAGCAGAGAAGCGAGTTATTATCACAACAATGACAAAATAAATAGCACAAAACACTTATTTAAGTTCATTACGATTA
>JAVHQG010000044.1:0-1199 GCA_036171035.1 Bacteroidales bacterium | reverse complement strand
TACCGAACTACATATTGAGTTTCATAGTATTTCGCATATGCTCCTGAAACCACATTTTTTAGCCAAGCATCATTTTCAAGGTACCAGTTTACGGTTTTTTCAATACCTTCCTCAAATTGCAAAGAGGGAGCCCAGCCAAGTTCTTTTTGTAATTTTGATGAATCAATTGCATAGCGCAAATCGTGTCCGGCGCGGTCTTTTACAAATGTAATTAATTTAGCTGATGTACCTGACTCTCTATTTAATTTTTTGTCCATCACTTCGCACAATTTATATATCAGTGCAATATTTGTCCATTCGTTGTTTCCACCAATATTGTATGTATCGCCTGTTTTTCCTTTGTGGAAAATGGAATCTATTGCTGTAGCGTGATCTTTTACATAGAGCCAATCGCGCACGTTTTCGCCTTTCCCATAAACAGGAATTGGTTTGTTGTTTTTAATATTATTAATACATAGCGGAATAAGTTTTTCCGGGAAATGATTTGGTCCATAATTGTTTGAACAATTTGAAATAACAACAGGCAATTTGAATGTATTGTAATAGGCTCTTACAAAATGATCGGAACTTGCTTTTGCAGCAGAATATGGGCTTTTGGGATTATAGGCTGTTGTTTCAACAAAAAAACCCTCATGCTCAAGTGAGCCATATACTTCATCAGTTGAAATATGATAAAATCGTTTTCCTTCAAGGTTATCTTTCCAAATTTCTTTTGCGGCATTGAGTAAATTGCATGTACCAATTACGTTTGTTTTTACAAATGCCATTGGATCGGTAATAGACCTATCCACATGCGATTCAGCAGCAAGGTGAATCACGCCATCGAACTGATATTTACGAAACAATTCGTTGATTTTATCAGCATCGCAAATATCAGCTTTTTCAAATTTATAATTTGGCTTGGTGTCAACATCTTTTAAGTTTTCAAGATTCCCTGCATACGTGAGGGCATCAAGATTCACAATCCTGTAATCAGGATATTTATTAACAAAAAGTCTTACAACATGTGATCCGATAAATCCGGCACCACCAGTAATACAAATAGTTTTCATTGATATTTTAAATTTGTTTATAAATTCATTCAGTTAAAAGAAATACGAAGTAAAATAACAAAAAAAAAACCAATAATTCAAATGGAACGATATAACAGTATGAGCGAGCTTGTGGGTTGTTTAACGAAATTATTGGCGTTTTCTTGC
>JAVHQG010000043.1:0-6025 GCA_036171035.1 Bacteroidales bacterium | reverse complement strand
TATTGTTAAATCGTGGGAGTTTGAGTTATTTTCCCAAGTGAGAAATGTTAGTTAATACTTTTAATTTTCATGTTTTTTTGAGCGAATTGACCAAAGATACAGGTTTTCAACTTTTTCGCGAGCCCATGGGGTTTTTCTTAAAAAGGTCAGACTTGATTTAATGCTTTGATGGCTTTTGAAACAATTAATATTGATTTTATTTCCTAATTCCTCCCATCCAAAACATTCAACTAAATGGATTAAAATCATTTCTAAAGTTATTCCATGTAACGGATTATTTGCTTGTTCCTGTTTCATGCTTTGCTTTTTACTGATATTGAATTTCCTTTCAAACTACTTAAATTTTGGTTTCCCTGATTTTATTAAGCGTATAAGCTTTTGTTTCGGTCCACCCAGATTTACTTTTTTGTTTTTTGTAATTTTTTCGTGAAAAGCCCCTTGAGAATTCTTTAATGTTGGCTCTTTTCTATAGCTTTTATCAAATAAATTTGTAGGTCTTTCTTCTTCAGTATATATCTTTGATATAGCAAGATTTTCAGGCAAGGGAATCATTGTGATTTTTTTCTTCATTAATTTCTCAATCTCCAATTGAAATGTTTGTTCTTTTACATTAATAAAAGAAATGGCAACCCCGTCTTTATCTGCTCTTCCTGTGCGACCAATGCGATGGATATAATCTCCGGGTACGTCTGGCATATCAAAGTTTATTACGTGCGAAACATCAGTAATATCCATGCCTCTGGCAATAATGTCTGTTGCGATTAAAAGTCTGTGGGTATTGTCTTGAAATTGTTTCAGTGCATTTAATCTATTGTTATGAGACTTATTTGAATGAATAATGCCACTTTCATTTGGAAATTTATTGATAATTTGTTCGTAAAGCCGATCTGCTAATTTTTTTGTTCCCACAAAAACAAGAACTTTGTTTAAAGTTATATCTGTGGAAAGCAACATTTCCAGAAGATTTATTTTTGTGAAAAAATTTGGAACATGATACCCTTTCTGAATAATCTTGTCAATTGGTGTTCCATGTGAGGCTATCTCGATTTTAAAAGGAGCAGGCATTGAACTTGTTATCAAAGCTTCAACATCTGCGGTAAGTGTGGCTGAAAACATGAGATTTTGCCTATTATGTGGCAATAAATCTAAAAGGCTGATAATTTGAGTACGAAAGCCAAGGCTTAACATCTCGTCCACTTCATCAATAACCAGTTTTTGAATATTTTTTAACCGCAATACGCCTGTAAAAGCCAAATCAATTAACCTTCCTGGTGTTGCAACAAGGATGTCTATGCCATCATACATTAATTGTTTCTGTGTATTGATATTTGTTCCACCGTGTATTCCGGCAGATCGCAATTGACTATATTTTGATAATTTTTTTATTTCATCTAAAATTTGAAATACAAGTTCACGTGTAGGTGCTAAAATCAAAATACGTGGATCTCGTTTATCGGAAAACGATAATTGCCTTAATATAGGTAGTAAATATGCAAATGTTTTACCTGTACCGGTTTGTGCTATTCCAACAACATTTCTCCCCGACATAATAACTGGGAACGCTTTTTCTTGGATAGGCGTGGGATACACATACTCTAAATCTGCTAAAGCCTTTATTAATGGGGCATTTAAATTTAATTCGTCGAAAGTCAAAATAATATATATTAATCCGTTACAAATGTAATGAGATTCTGCATCAAGCAATAACAATTTAAAATAATCACGAATGTGTCGTAATTTTAAAGATAAGAAATTACTTTTGTAGTTCTTTTATTCGTATTCTGAAAATATGTTTTTAATCAGAGGGGTGATATTTTTAAAATAGGAATTAAATGTGCGAATTTAATTAATTAAATATATAACGTTATGATGGTTGATGAAGGAAAATATTTACACCTCTGGATGAAGTATGCAGCAGTAATTCAAATTCTGTTAAAAAAAACGGAGGTGGGAACCCAGAAGCTGCAACTTTATAAACATGAATTCGAACATTGTAGTCAAAAGCAAAATGCCAATTTTACTTGTAGCTTTAATTTGATAAATGGTAGAGCACTCAATACTGTTAGTACCACAAGTATTGCTCGCGATCTTTGGCAGGTTTTGGATAGCAATTCTACTTCAAAAGCATGGCTGAAGGAACACAAAATCAAAGTGAGCATTGGAAAATCATTTGAACTACAATTTGAGAAAATAGTAGATTAAATCAGGCGTTTGTGCATGTGGATTGCGAGAATAGTGGCTTCAAAACTATTGAAATATATACCGACGGTAGCTGTAATGCGATATACAACATTGGTGCATGGGCTGCGATTTTGTTTGTTGATGACAAAAAAATAGAGTTGAAAGGGGTTGTGGAAAATACTACACACAATCGTATGGAGTTGTTGGCAGTTATAAAAGCCATTGATTTTATTGATGAAAAATTCAAAAATATTCCCTTGCTTATTTATACTGACAGCCAATATGTTTTCAGGATTCCTGAACGAAAAGAGAAACTCAAAAACGCATCTTTTATCACTAAAAAAGGAAATGAATTGCCAAATAGCGATTTGGTACAAATATTAATTCATCAAATTGAAACCCATAGCATCGAATTTATTAAAGTTAAAGCACATCAACATGTGGAGGTAGGATCTTTTAATGTTCATGAAACTTTTAATTCCGAAGTAGATAAATTAGCTCGTCTGTTAGTGAGAGATGCTGTAAGACAATCAAATTATTAAAAATGAACAAAGCTGTTTTTTTTGATCGTGATGGTACAATTAACTATGTAAATGAAAAATATTATATAACTAAACCGAACGATTTTATTATCAATGATGGTGTAATTGACAGCATGAAATTATTGCGAGACAAAGGTTATATTTTTATTATCATAAGTAATCAAAGTGGTATAGCTAAAGGGTTATATACCATTGTCGATGCAGAAAAGGTACATGATTTTTTAAAAAGTGAGCTGGCAAAAAATAATATTGAAATTAAAGAAATATACTACTGTACACATCACCCTGATGTTGGTGGAAAGTGCCTTTGTCGCAAACCTGATTCGTTACTCATCGAAAAATCACTAGCCCGATTTCAAATTGATCCTGAACAATCATATTTTATTGGTGATGCTGTGCGCGATGTAGAAGCGGCAGAGAAAGCAGGAGTGAAGGGCATATTAATAAAACAAAATGAAAATATGTTGCCATATTGCCAAAAAATTCCGTAGAGATATTTCTTATTTTAAGAATAGAATCAGACATTTGTCCAAATACATTATTCTGCTATTCAACAATGAAAGGCTTTGTTGTTTTACGATTTCCTGAAAGAATATTCATCAGGTATAAGCCTTTTGAAAGAGTGTTTGTTGAAATGCTCTTTTCAATGATTCCGCTTGCAGCTCCTAAATTTTCTGTTTTTATCAACCTATTTGTTATATCATAAATCTGAACGATTACATATTCCGGACTTTCAGCAAAAAGAGATATATTCAATATATTTTGACATGGGTTAGGAAAAATATTAATTTTGTTATTAGAAATTTTTGTGTCATTTATTTCTGTTCCAATAACTGTTCCGGTAAAAGCAAGGTTGTCTATATATAAATAATCTCCTGAAACAGCAACTGTGGGGCTTGCAGAGAAGAATATAATTGCAGAATCGGGAGTTGCACCACTTATATAATTTAGGTTTATTGAGAAGTTTGCCCAGCTCATTGCCATCGCTCCAAGAATTCTGTGAGCGTATGCAACAGTGTCTCTTTTGTTCAAGGTGTTGTTCCACGCAGAAAGGAGAACGTCAATATATCCCTGGTCAGAGTCGGACATGTGTTGCCATTTTCCTGTCAACTTTTGTGAGCGTATGGCATAAGGAAATCCGGATTTTGGTTTTCGTGAAGCTACGTCTAATGTTCCACAAACGGCAATACCCGGAACGATGCCTAAGCCCGAAATGCTTCTTGAAACTAATTTCAGGTAAGCTGTACCAGGGTTTCCCGGAGTTCCTTTTGTACATGTAAAAATAGTTGTCGAATTTGCAGCAGTTACATCATTTAAGCAACCCCAATTATCGGGATTAACATGGGAGCCAATTGTTGTCCAGGTTTCAAAACCGTTGTTTGGAATTTGAGCGAAAAATGATAGTGAAAGAACAATTATACAAAAAAAAGTGATGTAAAATTTTTTCATGATATATAAGTTTTAATTTGTGAAACTTTATGAGTTCGTGACTTATTGGCTATTTCTCAATTATTTTCTATAAACAAAAGCGATAAGAAATGCCAGCCGTATAAAGCGATTGTGAGCCTACTTGTGTACCATTCCAGTATTGATATAAAGGATATTCGGAAACAAAATAAACTGTTAACATTTTATGCGTATAGCTTATTTGAGGAACAAAGGAAACTTTTTTGCCGCCTGTAGATTTAAGATCGATATTGTAATAAGCTAACATATCAATATTTTTATCTGCTTGCATTTTGTTCATCCATTCTCCTTTTATTTGCAATGTGATGCCGATTTTTTTTATAAAAGTCATGCTGGCAAACAAACCAATACTTGCATAATCACCAAATTTTTGACCCAGGGAATTCCATCCCTTTTTAACATACAAACCATTTGCAAATACCCTGAAATTCTTTCGTGGGAATCCTTTGAAAAAAAAGCCGTAGAAAATCAAATCATGCGAACCATTTGTTGGTTGTACCGTTGGTGGCGATGTTGTATAATAGTTTTTCCCCATTGGATCGGTATAAATAATTGTTGAATCATTGTGCTTCCCTACAGGAATTTTAAATCCTAACCCTACAGTGATTTCAGTACGTGTAGAGTCTGTTTTATGATTGTATAAATCATATCGTGGAAAGAATATTACATCACCAATTCCTGCTGATTGTATCGTGTCTGATTTATTTAATCCGATTAAAGTTTTGTTAATAAAATATCCTGATTCAACAGACATGGTGAAATCTTTTGTAACGCCGTAAGCAACTCGCATATATAAATAGTTGCTGCTTAATTTATCGAACAATCTTACTGTATCTTTGTCTTTTGTATAGAATTTATTTGAACTAAAATTCTGATAATTTCCACCAAGTTCAAGTTGCCTACTGTTGAGAACTCCTTGCGAAGCACCACCCGCTATGGGACTTCCGCTTCCACCCGAACAACATCCTTGTGAATAAAGTTTACATGATATAAAAACAACAGCCGAAAATAAAAGTAGGATTCGCATAAAACCAGAGATTTAGTTTTGTTAAAGATTAGTGAGCTACAGAAAATTTAATAACCTGTTTTTTATTACCTGCGTTTAACGAGAGAAAATAAATTCCATCATTCAAGGTTTGCACATCCATGATTGTTTCATGTTTTCCGGAAGTCTGATTTTTTAATGAAATTGTTCTGATTTTTTTCCCGATGATATTAATTACATCAATATTTATGCTGGAGTTTTCCTTTAAAGTGTAGATAAGTTTTGCATAATTTTGAATTGTATTTGGGATTAAATTAAATTCTGATGCCAAAGAAAAATCTTCTTCAATATCAGCTGCTGTAAGGGCTTGAGAAATGGCTGGTTGTATTCCTGCTGTATTATTTCCATCATCTTCATTATAAAAAACAGTATGATTCCAACCACCTAAAATAACAATTTTGGGCATTCCAACATTTCCATAATCTGCAGGATTGACAGCGGTGTTTGAAAATTTTATTGCATTAGGCATAGCATTATTATTCCCCCATGAAGCTAGCGTACTACACTGTGTATTTGCAATATCATCAGCTAAATAAAAAACCACATGACCCGGGTTGGAAGAAGCAAAACTTTGAACGGCATCATAAGCAGCTCTGGCAGGACTTATGCACGACGAGCAAGGCATAACCCAACAGATTACAACAACTTTCCCGGCATTTAATTCCGAAAATAGATTGTGAGAATTTCCTGAACAATCAGCAACGGTAAAATCTGTAGCTGTTGATTGGGCAAAAGTAGAAATCGCAATAATTAAAAGCATTGAAATAAGAAGTACATTTTTTTTCATTTT
>JAVHQG010000042.1:0-1204 GCA_036171035.1 Bacteroidales bacterium | reverse complement strand
AATATGATTTTATTCAAAAGTGAAAAATCACCGTCTTTGACGGCGGTTATGTAGTGTCAGCAAGAAAACGACTGTTTTATAAAATCAGCCTTTGCCCCGGCCCTAAAGGGTGGCTGATTTTCAATGGCTTCCCTTTAGGGATTAAGGGTAAAAAGGCATTGAAAATTATATTTTAATAGTTTTCTTGCAAGTACTAAATATAAAACAATACACAAACACATATGAATATTTTACTAGTTTCAGCAACGGATTTTGAAGTTGCTCCTCTTTTATTTGAGTTAGAACCTATTGGCGATATGAGTAAAAACATAAAACAATATACATTTAATCAGATTTATGTTGATGTTCTTGTAACTGGTGTTGGCATACCTTTCACAACATATCAGCTCACATTGCTGCTTGCAAAAAAATCATACAACTTTGCATTGAATCTTGGTATAGCAGGAAGTTTTCATGAAAACATCAGCCTTGGATCAGTTTTTAACGTAGTAAGCGACAGGTTTGCAGATATAGGTGTGGAAGATAAAGGAAAATTTAGAAGCATCTTCGAAATAAATTTGAAAGATAAAGACCAATATCCATTTACAGGTGGGTCTCTCATAAATAACACCGGAACGAAAAACGAATCCATTCAAAAACTGCAAAAAGTATCTGCTGTAACTGTAAACAAAGTTTCTGGCAACAGCGAAACAATAAAAAATCTTCGTGAATATTACCAACCAGACATTGAAACCATGGAGGGTGCAGCTTTCTGCTATGTGTGCATGATGGAAAATGTTCCTTATTTTCAAATCCGATCAATATCCAATTTCATTGAAGAACGTAACACAAAAAATTGGAATATCAAGTTGGCAGTTGAAAATCTTAACAAAACGGTATTAAATATTCTTAAAAAATCAATTTGAGCTTACCTTTATTGATACATATCAAATCAACTACCTCGCAGCAGAGCCGGCGATGTATTGAAAATTAAACTCACAATCTAGAAACAAAGCCGAGCTTCGACTCCGCTCGGGATCAGTTCGAATAAATAATTTTGCTTCCCAAAATTAAAGTCTCACTGATTTAACAAAAATTTAATTTTTGGTTAACATTTCTTTATTAATTTTGGAAAAAATCTAATACCATATTTAGGTATGTAGTTCTTGTAAAAAACTCAGTGTCAGATAAGAAAATGTCAAGAATGAGGCTTTCACGGCAACCT
>JAVHQG010000041.1:0-6039 GCA_036171035.1 Bacteroidales bacterium | reverse complement strand
ATTCAAATTAAATCCCTTCGGGATTAATATAAAAATGAAGTGAGAAATGTTAATTTGTAAATTATCACAATACCCAAAACAAATGAAATATATATTACTATTCCTTGTTTTTAGTGCTGTTTTTTTAAGGCTATTTTCACAAGAATCTAAGCAAAAGACTAGAACTGAAAAAATCAAAGACAAAATAATTTTGGTTGTGCCATTTAATCCTATTCTCTACAATAATGAAGCTTCAAAAGAGATGATTGATGCATCAGGCTTAAAATATAAGCAAGTGCAAAATTTTATGCGTATTGAGCTTGATAAAAATATTCATAAGATTATCTCCGATTCATGTAAGTCAAGAAGTCTTTTAGAAAGTTACACTACCCAAAGCGATTGGGATGAACTTGAAAATATATATGCTAACTCTGATTATTTTTTGGATAACGCCATGAGTTACAGTGCAATAAAAAAACCATTGTTCGGGAAAAGTAATGTTGCTACAGACAAGGAGGAAAAGAAGAAAAAAGAGATAGAAAATCAAAAGGATATAGGTAGTAAAGGAGATATACGTAGTGATATAAAAAACAATCCTGATAAATTTTTGAATGTAAAATTCAGAGAAAAAGATTTTTTAAAAAATCTTGCCAAAAGAGCTAATGTAGATTATTTTCTTTTTATTAATCAATTTGAAATCAAAGGCGATTATTCCGACCCATATAAAATTGGGAAATTAAGCTATAATCGTGAAATTAAAGTGAATTTTTCAATCTTTGGGCACAATGGCAATTATCTATATGGCAGCTATGCCATAATGAATTTCCCTGCTACAGAAAATGATATACAAAAAATATCAGATGAATTTTTGAGCAAGATAGCTAAAGAGATTGTAAAAAATATTTCGTTCTAATAAGTCAAAAATAATTGGGATTTCTTATACTGGTTGAAACGACACTAAGGTGTTTGGTTTTTATGTTTACAATATCCCGGACAAGCAATGTGCATTTCAAATTCATTTCTGAAATGCCTGATTGCACTTACAATAGGCCATGCTGCAGCATCCCCAAGCGGACAAATGGTATTCCCTTCAATGTGTTTTGCAATATCCATAAGCAAATCAATGTCGTGTAGGTGACCTAGACCGTTTTCAATGCGGTGTAATATTTTTTCCATCCAACCGGTACCTTCGCGGCAAGGAGAGCATTGACCGCACGATTCGTGGTGATAGAATTTTGCAAAAGAGAGCAAATTTCTTACAATGCACGTTGTTTCATCCATCACAATAAATCCACCTGAGCCAAGCATGGTGCCGGTAGCAAAGCCACCCTCAGCAAGTGATTCGTAGGTCATTAAGCGTGGCTCACCCTTTGCTGTTTTTAAAATTAGTTCAGCTGGTAAAATTGGAACCGATGACCCGCCTGCAATTACAGCCTTTAATTTTCCCCCATTCTTGATACCTCCGCAATATTTATCAGAATAAATAAAATCCACAACAGAAAGTCCAAGTTCAATTTCATAAACACCGGGATTATTGATATGCCCGCTGGCCGAAATAAGTTTTGTTCCTGTGCTTTTTCCAATGCCGATTTGATTATATGCTGTGCTTCCGTTATTAATAATCCATGGTATCGCAGCAAGTGTTTCAACATTATTAATAACTGTAGGGCTTTTGTAAAGACCCGATACAGCAGGAAATGGCGGTTTCATGCGCGGATTGCCTCGTTTGCCTTCGAGCGATTCGAGCAATGCTGTTTCTTCACCGCAAATGTAAGCACCTGCGCCCGGGTGGCAATACAAATCGAGAGAAAAGTCTGTACCCAGAATATTTTTTCCAAGAAATCCATTCGTATAAGCTTCTTCGATGGCTTTTTCAAGAATGCGTAACACATAAAACAATTCACCCCTTATATAGATATATGCAGCATTTGCACCTAGTGCGAAACTTGCTAAAATCATTCCCTCAATAAGAAGATGAGGGTTGTGCTGCATTAGAAAACGGTCTTTAAAAGTGCCTGGCTCGCCTTCATCGGCATTGCATACAAGATATTTTGGTTTACATGATTTTTTATCGATAAAACTCCACTTCATCCCGGTTGGGAAGCCTGCACCCCCACGACCACGCAGACCAGATGCTTTCACTTCGTCAATAATCTGATCGGGAGTCAGTGTTTTAAGTGCTTTCTCTACAGCCATGTATCCACCTAACCTGCGGTACACATCAAAGCGTTCCAGACCTGTTTCGTTAATATGTTCAAGTAAAATTTTTTTCGATGGGTTCATTCAGAATAAGGATTTTTATGTGAACAGAAATGATCTTTTCTGAAATCTTCAATTATGCTATCAGCCATCTCTAATGAAACATTCTCAAAATATTTTGTGCCGACTTTTAATACAGGTGCACTGCCACATGCAGCAAGGCACTCCACGGCTTTTAATGTGAACATTCCATCTGCAGTGGTTTCACCAGATTTAATGTGCAATTTATTTTCAAAATATGTAATCATTTCTTCGGCACCATTTAAGCAGCAAGGACCTGTTTTACATACTTCAATCACACATTTTCCAACAGGCGAAAGATTATACATAGAGTAAAATGTGGCAACTTCATACACTTCGATAGGTTTAATGTTTAAAATTTCTGCCACATAATTCATTGTTTCAGAACTTAACCAGCCATTGTTTTCTGCTTGTGCAATATGCAAAATTGGAAGCAATGCGGATTTTTGTCGTCCACCAGGATATTGGTTGATAATTTTGTTTATAAGTTGAAGGGTTTCTTCTGAAAATTTCATTTTTTATTTTCTATTGGCAAAATTCGTATCAAATAGCAAATATCAAGACTTAATTGCATATTAAACATAAAACCTCTTTAAGCATCAAGTTCACCTGCGATAACATTCATGCTGCTCATTGTCAGAATTGCATCAGATAACATGCAGCCTTTAATCATCTCAGGGAATGCCTGATAATAAATAAAACATGGTCTGCGAAAATGCAGCCTGTATGGTGTTCTGCCGCCGTCGCTCACCAAATAAAAACCCAATTCGCCATTGCCTCCTTCAACACAATGATATACTTCACCGGCAGGAGCATCAATTTCTCCCATCACAATTTTAAAATGATAAATTAAAGCCTCCATGTTGTTATAAACCATTTCTTTTGGAGGCAATATATAGTTTGGTGCTTGTGCCTGAAATACTGATTTATCGGCAATCTGATCAATTTTATCGAGTGCTTGCTGAATAATTTTTAGGCTTTGCCACATCTCTTCCTGTCTCACTGTGAAACGATCATATGTGTCGCCATTTGTGCCCAGAGGGATTTCAAAATTAAAATCTTCATATGAAGAGTATGGACTCATCACACGCACATCATAATCTACACCTGCGGCTCTAAGATTTGGTCCTGTGAAGCCATATGCCAGTGCTCTTTTAGCAGATATTGAACCAACGTTAATCGTTCGATCCATAAATATTCTGTTGCGCATCAGAAGGTTTTCAAATTCTTTTAATACAGCAGGACATTCTTTTAGAAATTTTATGATTTTAGTCCATACAATATCACTGAAGTTTCTTTCAAAACCGCCTATTCTTCCCATGTTGGTTGTTAGACGTGTGCCACAGATTTCCTCATAAATCTCGTAAATTTCTTCGCGTTTTTGAAATAAATATATGAATCCGGTAAGTGCACCACTATCGACACCAATCACGCTGTTGCAAATAAGGTGATCGGCAATGCGAGCTAGTTCCATAATGATTACACGCATATATTCAACCCGTTTGGGCAAAGTAATTCCAAGTAGTTTTTCTAAAGTCATATGCCAGCCCATATTGTTGATAGGGGATGAGCAATAATTCAATCGATCTGTTAATGGCGTAATCTGATAAAAAGGTCGTCGTTCTGCTATTTTTTCAAATGCACGGTGGATATATCCGATGGTTTGTTCGGTGTGCATAATAAATTCACCGTCCATGGTAAGCACATTTTGAAACACACCGTGCGTTGCCGGATGGGTTGGTCCAAGATTCAGCGTGTTAAACTCCCTATGTTCTTTCAGGGGTAAATCATCGTTAGTAATATGTTGCTTTTCTGATTTCACTTATCTTCCAAACATTTTATCGCTTTTATCTTCACGTGTGGCATCTTCTAAAGGATATTCTTTCCGAAGAGGGAAATAATCCATTTCATCCATATTTAGTATTCTTTTCAGATTGGGATGTCCTTCAAAAATAATCCCGAAAAAATCAAATGTTTCCCGTTCCATCCAGTTGGCTGTGGGCCATAAAACGGTTGCAGTGGGGATTATGGGATGATTTATTGTTGTAAAAGTTTTAATACGAATTCGAACATTATTTATGAAACTATGTAGATGATAAATAACACCAATCTGTTCTTGTTCTTTGGGATAATGAATGCCACAAAGTGTTGTAAGAAAATTATAATTCAATTCTTTGTCATCACGCAAAAATTGCAGGATTTCAATAATTGAATCTTTGTTGACAGTATAAATCATCATATCATAAGAAAATGCTGATGATATCAACGACTTTCCGAATTTTTCAGTAAGTTTTTGTGTGGTGATATTATTGATATTTTCTTTTATTTCGAACATTAAAATTATTCTATTCCATATGAATTAAGCAACTTTTTATATTCTTCGCTGTTTCTTCTTCTTAACGATTCAGCACCGATTAAGTCCTGAATTTTCAATATGCCATTGATAATTTGCTCTGGTCTTGGAGGACATCCGGGTACATAAACGTCAACAGGTATTATTCTGTCAATGCCTTGCAGGACGCTGTATGTGTCAAAAATGCCACCGCTCGAAGCACAGGCTCCAACAGAGAGAACCCAGCGTGGCTCAGCCATTTGAACATATACTTCTTTTAAAACCGGTCCCATTTTCTTTGCAATGGTTCCCATAACCATTAATAAATCGCTTTGTCGAGGCGAAAAACTCATACGCTCTGATCCGAAACGGGCAAGGTCGTAATGTGCACCCATGGTAGCCATAAACTCTATACCACAGCAAGATGTGGCAAAAGGTAGAGGCCAAATTGAATTTTTTCTGGCTAATCCAACTACTTTTTCGAAAGAAGTAGTAAAAAAACCTTTGCCGAAAAACCCATCTGGTGCATCAGTATAATTTATTTTATTTTTTTCAGTTTGCACGTATTCATTTTTTTTAAGACTAACGATAACGCTTAGATGTTTTGTTTAAGATGGCAGATTAAGAGTGAAAATTTATTTTTCCCAGTCAAATGCTTTTTTCAAATAAATATATAAAAATCCAGTCATCAGCGAAGCAGAAAATAAGAACATTTCCCAAAATCCGGCCATGCCTAGTTCTGTGAAATTTACTGCCCATGGATACATGAATATTATTTCAACATCGAACAAAACAAACAAAATTGCAATTACAAAATATTTCACGGAAAATGGACTGCGGGCGTTGCCCATTCCTTCAATTCCACATTCAAAATTTTCAAGTTTTTGCTTAGTTTTTCTCTTTGGTCCAAGTCGGTGTGTTACAAGCATAGTTGTAATAACGAAGCCCAGTACAATAAAGGACTGAATCATTACCGGAATGTAGT
Source organism: Bacteroidales bacterium (assembly GCA_036171035.1). GTDB lineage: Bacteria > Bacteroidota > Bacteroidia > Bacteroidales > GWF2-35-48 > GWF2-35-48. The sequence continues at coordinate 463 of JAVHQG010000041.1, read as the reverse complement.
CGCCCGGACTATATGTTACATTTACAAGCATGTTGTTTTATTCTCGGTTTAAAGATAAAAAAATATGTAGAACAAATATCATTTTATGCGAACAATCAGTTTTTAAGGGAAGATAGTCACTAGAGTACAAAAGTACAAATTCCCACTAAAATTGGGAGGATTTATCACTTGCAAGTTAAATTTTGTACTGTCATTTATAAAACAAATATACTTCGATTCCCTAACAGACTACAGGCATGACGCTCAATATTATATTGCAATTATTAATTCGGTCAAATTAAGAAAGATTTCTTTTGTGAATTTTTGTGCCTTAGTGTTTTGGTGGCAAAACCCATTTATGGTCTAAACTTTTTTGGGAGAGAATTTTTTTAACGGTCGGGTACTGGCGCTGTTTTTTAGACCTTAGACCAATTCTCGAATACAAAGATTTATTAACGTAAATTATGGCGTCAGAGATGAAGTT
>JAVHQG010000040.1:0-6040 GCA_036171035.1 Bacteroidales bacterium | reverse complement strand
ACCCTTCGGGTCAGTGTTTACGATACTATTGCAAGTGAGAAATGTTAGTTATTTAGTTATCATACAAAAAAGATAAAAGAAAGTGAATGTATTTTAAATTATTATTCAATAATAAATTTCCCTTTACCAATGGGCTTTTGATTATTATTAAGCTGGAAGAAATAAAATCCTTTTTGAAGCATTCCTTTGTTGAATACAATTTCGTGTTCATTAATTTCAGCTATTTTCGTTATTTCTTTTCCCAGCATATCATAAACAATCAATTCTCCATCTTTAATTTGCTCTGATCCACCAATTCTAAAAATGGCAGACGATTGAATTGGATTAGGTATTACCTGAATTGAAAAATCATTTAATTCAGATTGTGAAACGGTTGTACTATTTGATGCCAACCAGATTGTAGCGTTCATAATTAATCTTTCGTGATTGCCATTTGCATCTGTAATCCAGCCATCGTACAAACCATCGGCAGGGTCGCCTGTACCATCTTCAGCAGGAGAACTATCACTCATGGCAAAAACCTTACCGGAACCATAGGTTGCATATGCTGCTAAAACGTTGGTATTACCGCTCGTTCCAGATTTATAGACAATACCTTTCACAGAACTATTTTTTGTAGGGTCAAGAGTCATTGAGGCACCGACACTCCATTTTACTTTGGTTACACTACCCATGATGCCATGAAGAATAGGATCAGTAGGTAGATTTGCTACATTAGAAAAATTTCCGGAAAAATTATTCAGGTCGAATTTAATACCAAAAGGGACTAATGCTATGGAATTTGTGTCAGCCATATTATTCCAAATGTTTGGAGAATCCCAGCCATCGTTGTTCCTATCGGAAACCACATGATCGGCAATCATAAAAAGCCCTCCCCCATTTTGCACAAAGTGAATCAATGCCGACTTTTCAGCATCTGTAAAAAGAATATTCGGTTCATCAACAATAAAAACCTTATAGTTTGAGAGATCCTGAGCATTGCTGGTATTACCATAAGTAATATGTCCATTGAAAGGAAGTGTTTCTACAATGTACCCTTTTTTTACGCAATCTACAGCCCATGCAGAGAGTCCTCCTGTCCAGAAAGATTCTGGTGTAGTGGAAGTAATCCCCGATTGAGCAGGTGTAGGATACCGTTGTGGATTCGATTCCTGATGGTATTGATCTGTCCCGGTTTCCGGCACACCATAATTAAAACCAATATTCCATACATCGGCATCAATAACCCAGTCCCCATAGCCGGCCATTTCGGCTTTTGTTGCGTCAAACAGAATTTTTATCTGTGCATTTAATAGCATTCCGCTAATTACAAAAAGAATTAAGAATAAATATTTCATCTAACAAATTTTAAATTTAGAAAAGTGACAAAAACATATTAAAAAAGGTTGCATTCACTACTTTAACATGAGGTTTAATCACAGAAAAAATATTGGGTACACCGACAGTTATCCAACAATGTTAAAAAAATATTTTATTCTTTTTTTTCAGGAGTTTTATCAGTAGAATAAGTATTTTTTTTCAAGATATTGCCATTTTTATCGTACTCATATGAATAAAGAAATTTTTGAACAAATTCACCGGAAGCATTGATTGTAGCAACCTCTATCTCATTACCTTTTGCGTCATATTTATATTTTGTTGCAGTAATTAATTGATTTGTTCCATTATAATTTTTCTCTTCAATTTTTTTTCCTTTCCTGTTGTACAAGTAAGTATTACGGCTCAATATTTTTCCGGACTTGTCTGTAGTTTTATCTTCAGAGAGCCTGCCTGCATGATCATAAATAAATAATATTTTTTCATCCATTGTTCCATCAGCCCGAAAAAATATTTCTGTAGTTTTTCTCTTTGCATAGTCGTATTCATAAGCATATTTCTGCATCAACTTTCCATTCGGGTTGATAATTTGCATTTCCACAACATTCCCTTTAGAATCGTATCCATATTTATATTTACGAAATAATCCTCCGGGATTAAAGCTATTCTCTTCGACTTTATTCCCCGCATCATCATAATGTGCAGTGTATCTGGTTATCAAAGCATGTTTTGCATTGAGATTATTTTCTTCTGTTTTTCTATTTTTCTCATCGTATTTAAAAATATTTTGTAGGAACAATGAACCATTTTCATAATAAATATCTTCTTCAATCTTATTTTTTTTATCATCATACATCATTCTTGTTTTGTAATCAAGAGAGAGAATTGTTTGACTAATGGTATCTAAAGAAATATTCTCTTTATCGTCGTATGACACATCAGTTGAGGCCACAGAAGAGCCATCAGCTACAAAAATTTTTTTACTGATTTCATTACCTTTTGCATCATATTTATATGATACTTTATAGGTAAGTACATTGTTTGAATTATAAATATTCCATTCTAAAACATTTCCCTTTTTATCGTAAATAAATGCGTATCTTCTCATCACTGTACCATCAGCAGTAATCCGTTTTTTTTCAGTAACACGCCCTTTATTGTCAAAAGTAAAAACTTCGCGGTAGCATAATGAACCTTTTACCCACTTGTAGTAGTTATTGGAGTCGTAAACATTTTTTGCAGAAAATCCAAATTTTTTCTTTTCAGGTTTGGGCTCAACTTTTAGCTCTGAATTTTTCTGATTAGATGTATTCTTATGTAGAAAAATAGCTGTAAATGCTCCTGCAAATACAATCATTAATAAAATAATTCTTTTTCTTTTGGAGTTGTTCATATACCATCTATACTGATAATACAAACCTACAAGAAATTATTAAACTAGCAACAAAACTTCAACAAAAAACTACTTCTTCGCATTAACGAAGCTCCAATCTTTAATCCGGTGTTAAAACAATTTAGCTTTGAAACAAAAAATGAAATTAACAGCATATTTCTATTAATTTTTATTCCCTGAAAATTACTATTTCTCCATTTATTCCTACTTTAATTATTGATGATGGATTTCGTTTTGTTCTGTCATTTTGCCTGTGTTTAACCACATAATCGACACCATCTCTGATATATTTCTCAATTTCCGGGAATATTGTTGGTGCAGGTTTTTCACTCAAGTTCGCAGATGTTGAAACAATTGGTTTTTTGAATCGTTTAATTAATTCTCTACAAAACACATCATCAGACACCCGAATGCCAATTGTACCATCAGAATGGATTAAATTTTCAGGCAGATTTTCAGCATTTGAATAAACAATTGTCATCGGTTGATCATTCACATCAATCAACTGTAGTGCGGCATCCGGAACATCATGAACATAGCCGTATATCATGGAAACATCGTGTACCAAAATAATCATACTCTTTGAATCTGCACGATTTTTTAACTTATAAATTTTTTCTACGGCTTCTGTATTGGTAGCATCACAACCGATTCCCCAAACTGTATCTGTTGGATATAAAATAATGCCACCGTTTCTTAGGACATCAATCACTTTTTTTATTTCTTCTTGCATGCTGTATTTTCGGTTTAATTTCTCGATTATTTTATTTCAGATAAACCCTCATTAAATTCTCTGCTACATTTTTATCATTGAATCGCTGTGCATATTGCAAACCTTTTTCTATCATCGTTTGCCTTAAATGTTCATCTGAAATAACTTTACTTATGGCATCTCCAATTTCATCTGATTTATCAGGATTAACATACAGTGAATTCGGACCACCTGCTTCACTAAAACAACCATATTTCGTAGTTATCACAGGTATTCCAGAATACAAAGCTTCAAGAATTGGAATACCAAATCCTTCAAAAACTGAAGGGTAAACAAATACTTTTGCAAGTTGATAAATTGCAGGCAAATCTATTGAATCAACATGATGAAATAAAAAAATTTGTTTTTCAAGACCTTTATCAAAAATATATTTTTTAACTTCTGAAGTATATGAAGTAAGCCTTCCAATAGCAATTAAAGGAATATCAATTTTATTTTCATAAAGGGCTTTACAAATATTCAGCAGATTTTTCCTTTTTTCAATTGTTCCAACAGATAAAATAAAATCAGTTGGCAAGTTATATTTTTTCTTCACCTGTGCCTTATGTACATCAGATTCTATCTGTTTAAATGAAGTGTTGCAAGTTTGGTAAACTGTTTCGATTTTTACTTCATCAATATTAAAAAAATTTACAATATCTGCTTTTGTTTGGTTGCTGATGGCAATGATTTTATCAGCAATTATGCAGCTTTTTATAAATTTTTTTTTATAAATTTTTCTGTCAATTGGATTATAAAATTCGGGATACCTTAAAAAAATTAAGTCATGAATTGTTACAATATTTTTTATATTAATTGTATTAATTGTAAATGGCAGCTCATTGCTTAACCCGTGATAGAGGCTTACTTTATCAGATAACAACTGTGATGTGATTGCAAAACTTCTCCAGTATGATTTCAGTATTTTCCCAGTTAAGGATAAAGGTGTTTTTTGATTTGCGTTGAGAGGTATGTCTGAAAAAATACCTTTAGAAATGTCTGGGGCATATAAATTATACTGATGTTCCGGATAATATTTGCACATCAAACGAATTACATCGCGGCTGTAGTTCCCTAAACCACTATGATTGAAAAATGCACGTTTGGCATCAAATCCAATAATCATAATTTAAACAGATACATTAAAATCCCGCAAAGCATCATTGAGCGATGTTTTCTGGTTGGTTGACGCTTTTCTTTTCCCGATAATTAACGCACAAGAAACATTATAGGTTCCGGCAGGAAATTCTTTTGGATATGTGCCTGGAATAACTACAGATCTGGCAGGAACAACTCCTTTATATATTATAGGTTTATTCCCTGAAACATCAATTATTTTTGTTGATTGTGTAATTACAACATTTGCACCGAGTACGGTTTCTTTTTCAATTCTAACACCTTCAACCACAATGCTTCGTGAGCCAATAAAGCAATTGTCTTCAATAATTACCGGTGCTGCTTGAATGGGTTCTAAAACACCTCCAATTCCCACGCCTCCACTTAAATGAACATTCTTTCCAATTTGTGCACACGAGCCAACAGTTGCCCATGTGTCAACCATTGTGCCTTCATCAACATAGGCACCAATATTCACATACGACGGCATTAGAATTACTCCTTTTGCAAGAAATGCTCCATACCTTGCAATCCCGTGTGGTACCACACGAACACCAAGTTTTTTAAAACCTTTTTTTAACTTTATTTTATCATAAAATTCAAATGGTTCAGCATTGATTACTTCGTTTTCCTGAATAAGAAAATAAAGTAATACGGCTTTCTTTATCCATTCATTCACAACCCAAATATTCCCCGAAAGTTCTGCAACACGCAATTTCCCTTGGTCAAGCTTCTCAACCACAGTTCTGATATCTGCTTTTACATCATGATTTTCCAGTAAAGATCTGTCTTCCCAAGCAGCTTCAATGTTTTTACGAATTTTAATGTCCCCCATTATTGGTTGTTTCCTTTTAATGCCTCAATTTGCTGCTGTTGCTTTAATTTCAATTCGGCTCGGAGATCAAGTAGTTTATCTATTTCATCCGTTTTGAGCCCCTCCCGATGTAACATTGTGTCGATATGTTCAATTTCAACATTATCTGCAATACTTTTTTGGCTTATTGATTCAGCTTCTACAACTTTAAATTCTTCTCCCAAAATATCACCATATTCAGCATTGATCTGTTCCATCAGTAGCGTCATCATCTTATGAATAGGCTCTCCCATTGAATTTAACATGTCTGGGGAGATGTTCCCTCTTATTGTTTCATAATTTGTAACCATCATGTCAATGTTCTGCATAAAAGTCTTATCAATGCTTTGGTATTGATGCTGATTCATTTTTTCTTTGATCTTTTTAAAAAGGTTAATCAACCTGTCAAGATCGTCGCTAAATGATTGATTGTTTGCCGGCATATTCTATATGTTTTTAAATTATAAAATTATAATTTTTTTTTAAATTAAATGAAATATAAAATTAATCAAACTTACAATAAAAACAGTATCTATCAATATGATTTTTTTCATAAATTTTTCAAAGATTAGGTAGTATTTGCATGATAGCATAGGAAATATTGTAAACC
>JAVHQG010000039.1:0-6073 GCA_036171035.1 Bacteroidales bacterium | reverse complement strand
AAAGGAACTTTCAAAGGAAGTTGGGAAATATCACACAAAAATTTATTAGTATAGTAGTGTTTATATTACTTCGCCTCCTTTGCAAGAAAAACATATACCGGAAAATGGTCACTATAGCCGCCCTGCCAAACATCGCCAACGTACGTACGAAAAGGATAACCCTCAAAATTTCCTTCTTTCTGAGTTAAAAATTTCTCATTAAACACACGAACTTTTTGATATTTGTAAGTTGATTTATCGTCTCCTAATAAGGGTTTCGACAAAATAATCTGGTCGAATAAATTCCACGAATCTTTATAAGCTAATGTTCCAATACCATTTTTAAATAGTTTCCACATCGGATTAAAAAATTCCATATCCCCAACATCGTCTTTATTACCTTTTGCTTTTAAGTGTTTCGCAATGCTGGTATTAACTGGGTCATCGTTTAAATCGCCCATAATGATAATTTTAGCATTTGGGTCGAATTTGCGTAATGAATCTGAAATTGATTTACAGAGTTCAGCCGCTGCAATCCTTTTAGGATCACTCTTTTTCTCACCGCCTCTGCGTGAAGGCCAATGATTCACGATCACAGAAACAGGTTCTCCATCAAGCAGACCGGAAACGACCAATTGATCGCGTGAAGCAAAATCTTTTTCTTCCGGATAGTGCAGTGGCATAGCCCTGCTTGCTGTAACCACAAAACGTTTTTTTTGATAAATAAACGCAACATCAACACCTCTTCTATCGGGCGAATCATAGTGTACTACATCGTACCCTGATGGTGCCAACGCCGGCTGACTGATTAAATCAAGTACAACTTGTTTGTTTTCAATTTCTGAAAGACCTATTAATGTTGGTCCGCCTTTTATTAATTCCCCTCCAAGTTTTGAAATTACATCGGCTGTGTGTTCAAGTTTTATCTTATATCGTTCTTCTGTCCAATTGTTTTTCCCTTCAGGGGTAAACTCATCATCGTCTTTATTTGGATCGTTTTTAGTATCATAAAGATTTTCCGTATTATAAAAAGCCACACAGGCAATTTTCATTTTCTTCCCTTGGGAAAACGTTTGGATGCTTGTTGTTAATAAAAACAACACAATAAAAATGTATTTTTTCATTAATGATATAATTAATATATGGCAAAAATATATATTTCAAGTTTAGAAATGATGTTCTTGTAACATAAATCTTTAAATATCGAATTTTAATCTTGTTTATTACTCTGTACCTCTATTTGGCAAACTCTAGTTAAAAAAACGCTCATTTAGGCAGAAATTACCAATACTGATAAATGTTTTGTTATTAAATTTTCATACACAAAATTATTATTGTACTTTTTGGGAGTTTTTAATACATGAAAGTGGAAAGATATAGTTTTTTAATATTGTTATTCCCTCTGTTGGGATTTTTGATAAATATTTTTGCAGCAAAATATGTTTCTCGCAAAGGCTCTGGAGTAGTTGCCGTGCTCGCAGTTTTGGCATCATTCATTTTGGCTGTAGGTCTTTTTTTGACAAGCAAAGGGGCTCATACACAAATTTATTTTACATGGATACAAACTGGCAATTTCTCTATTCCATTTGAATTATTAATTGATCCGCTTTCCATCACTATGATGCTTATCATTACAGGCGTTAGTTTATTGATTCATATTTATTCAATAGGTTATATGCACGATGATGAGCGCATTCATACTTTTTTTGCATACATGAATCTGTTTGTTTGTTTTATGTTATTACTAGTTTTGGGAGCAAATTATCCGGTAATGTTCATCGGCTGGGAAGGGGTTGGATTATGTTCTTATTTGCTAATCGGTTTCTGGTATAAATCAGAAGAAAACAACAATGCAGCACGCAAAGCTTTTGTGATGAACCGCATTGGCGACCTAGGGTTTTTACTGGGGATGATTTTGATTTTTTATACTTTTGGATCGTTTCGTTATAGTGACATCTTCAGTGTGGAACCAGAATTTATTTCGGGCAATATAACTATCACGGCTATTACAGTTTTATTATTATTTGGAGCGTTAGGTAAATCGGCTCAAATACCACTATATACGTGGCTTCCCGATGCTATGGTGGGTCCTACTCCCGTATCTGCACTTATTCATGCTGCCACAATGGTTACTGCCGGAATATATATGATTGCACGTTCCAGCCTGCTTTTCTCATATTCTGAAATGAGCATGAGCATTTTATTGATTATAGGACTTGCTACTGCCATCTGGGCTGCAACTATTGGTCTGTTCCAGAATGATATTAAAAAAGTGCTGGCATATTCAACTATAAGCCAATTGGGTTATATGTTTTTTGCATTAGGGCTTGGAGCATTTTCTACTGCGATGTTTCATCTTACAATGCACGCTTTTTTTAAAGCATTGCTATTTTTATGTGCCGGTAGTATTATTCACGCTTTGCACGGTGAACAAGACATCAGAAAGATGGGAGGATTAAAAAAATACTTGCCTGTTACATATGTTACTTTTTTCATTGCGATGCTTGCTATTTCAGGGCTTCCTCCATTTTCGGGGTTTTTCTCAAAAGATGAAATCCTTGCAAAAGCATTTGAAAACAATATAATTTTGTGGGTTTTCGGCATTGTTGGTGCATTGCTTACAGCATTTTATATGTTCCGATTATTCTGGCTTACATTTTATGGTGAATACAGGGGAACAAATCACCAAATGGAACATATTAATGAATCGCCAAAAGTAATGACCATACCATTAATTATACTTGCTGTACTCTCTTTTGCCGGAGGGTTTTTAAATATCCCTGAACTTTTTGGAGGAGACACAGCTTTTGCCACATATTTGAGCCCCGTACTGCATTTTCGCTCAACAGTTCAACCACTACATGCAGAAACCGAATGGGCTATTTTAATTGTATCTCTTGCAATGATTGGGTGGATAATATATTATACTTACATGAAATTTTATAAAAACGCAGCATTGCCTATAGATGAATCAACCATGAATGTGTTACAAAAACTGATTTATAGAAAATATTATATTGATGAGATTTATATTGCTCTGTTTGTTAAACCATATTCAAAAATATCGGAAATGTTTTCTGCGGTGGTAGAGCAAAAGTTAATGAACGGAATTGTTAATGGCACAGGAAATATTAGTGTATCATTTGGGAAAATTATCAAGCAAATACAGTCTGGGAATATTAGTCTCTATCTGTTTCTTATGATTTCCGGAATTTTATTAATTCTTTTTTTTAATATATATTTTATTTTATAAATGCTGCTCCTATTAATTATTATACTTCCCTTATTGACAGGCGTTTCCTTAATGCTGATAAAGAATGCATTATTAGTAAAACGAACAGCATTGCTTTCTTCGCTTGTTGTGCTTGTGCTTACGCTTATTATGTGGTATTTTTTGCGTATAAACAAATCAGATTTTTTACAAATAAATATTCCTTGGATAAGCAATTTGGGAATCAGGTTTCATCTCGGAATTGACGGGTTAAGCTTATTTATGCTATTACTAACAAATATTTTATTTCCAATAATAATCTATTCAGGGATTGATTCAAAACAAAAACAGGCAGGTGTTTTCTATGGTTTATTATTTATTGCACAAGCCGGATTAATAGGAATGTTTGCTGCCTTAAATGCCGTATTATTCTATGTTTGCTGGGAAATTGTATTAATCCCAATATATTTTATTCTTCTTATTTGGGGTGGTGAAAATCGGCAGAATATTACACTTAAATTTTTCTTATACACGTTATTTGGTAGCTTGCTTATGCTGTTTGCTTTTGTTTATATCTATTTTCAAACGCCAGGCATTCATAGTTTTGAATGGTCTTCATTTGTAAATCTTCCTATTGATACAAAGACACAGAGCTGGTTGTTTTGGTGTGTTTTTATTGCATTTGCCGTGAAGATGCCTTTATTTCCCTTTCATTCGTGGATGCCTGAAACATATAATACTGCTCCAACGCAAGGCACAATGCTGCTTGCCGGAATTATGATGAAAATGGGAATTTATGGTGCTATCCGTTGGTTAATACCTGTGTTGCCTTTGGGTGTATATCAAAATGGAAGCATTGCCATGATATTTGCAATTATTGGAATTATTTATGGCTCATGGATCGCCCTCAAGCAAAAAAATATAAAAATGCTGATTGCGTTTTCATCAATGGCTCATGCCGGATTAATGGGTGCTGCAATATTAACCGGGAACATGCAAGCCATTCAGGGAGCTGTCTTGCAAATGCTGTCACATGGATTAAATATTATCGGTCTGTTTTTTATTGTACATATTATTGAGCAGCGAACTAGAACTTATAACATTGATGCGCTTGGAGGTATTAAAAATGAAGCACCTAAATTGGCTGCATTGTTTATGATTATTATGTTAGGGAATATTGCATTACCACTTACCAATGGATTTATTGGAGAATTTTTAATGCTTACAGGGATTTTTCAATACAATGCAATCTACACATTGCTGGCAGGCACAACAATTATTATGAGTGCAATTTATATGTTATACATGTTTCAAAAAATAATGCTTGGTGCAAATGTGTTAGGAAAGGGGATATTCTTGGATTTAAGTCTCAGAGAAGCATTTGTTTTAGTTCCCATTGCAGTGCTTGTAATATTTATTGGGATTTATCCTACACCCTTGCTGCATCTCACAGAATCAGCCGTTCATGAAATTGTAAATTTGTCATTTCAAATCAAATGAAACCACTTATAATACTTACCATAACTGGCATTTTAACTTTATATGCAGGTTTTTTCAAAAACAAAAAACTACTTGCCCCTCTAGCAATTATTGGATTACTCGTGGCATTGGTTTTTACGCTTCTTCTCTGGAATCATCCTGCAAGTTATTATCATGACATGATGCACAATGATAATTTTTCGATTGCAATAAGCGTCTCTCTGATTTGTACAACAATTCTGATATTCTTATTCTCGAATCATTATTTTGCCGGGGTAGAAAAGAATTTGGCCGAAATTTACGCATTAATGATTTTTTCGTTAATAGGAGCTATCGTAATGGTCGGATTTTCAAATGTTGCAGTTTTATTTATTGGCATTGAAACCATGTCTATTCCTTTATATATCCTTGCGGGAAGTAAAAGATTTTCTGTGCGTGCGAATGAAGCTTCTTTTAAATATTTTATTTTAGGCTCTTTTTCAACAGCCATTTTTTTATTAGGCATCGCTTTTGTTTATGGAGCATCCGGCACATTTAATATTCATGAAATTGCCGAATATATCAAAACACATAATGGCACAATCCCAACGATGTTTTATATAGGTCTGCTTTTTATTATTGTAAGTTTTGTGTTTAAAGTAGGTGCAGCACCATTTCATTTTTGGGTACCCGATGTGTATGAGGGGTCGCCAACGCTCACAACTGCATTTATGAGTACAGTTGTTAAGATTGCAAGTATTGCCGCATTTTATAGATTTTTTAGTATTAGTTTTATTGAACTTATCCCATTTTGGCAACATACCATATGGATAGTGATTGTATGTACATTAATAATTGGGAATTTAGGTGCCATAAATCAACAAGGGTTTAAACGTATGATGGCTTATTCGGGAATTGCACACACAGCTTTTCTTTTGCTCCCAATTATTACATTAAACAGCTTGTCAGCACCTTCAATTCTATATTATTCAATTGCATATTCTGCTGCAACAATAGCTGCTTTTGGCGTATTTATGCTGGTGAAAAATACGGTTCATGGAGCAGGAAACATTGATGAGCTGAATGGTCTTTCAAGTAGTAACCCATGGTTGGCGTTTTTTATGGCTGTTTCTATGTTTTCTTTAGCCGGAATACCTATAGCTGCGGGTTTTTTTGCAAAGTTATATGTGCTTTCTACAGCCATACAAAGTGGATATTTATGGCTTTCAATTATAGCAATAATTGGAGCAATAATAGCGGTTTATTATTATCTACAAATCATTATTGCTATGTACTTTAAAAAAGGGATTATTCAAAAAGTATCTTTCGACTTATTTTATAAAACCTCATTGATAATAAGTCTTATTATTACAATAATACTTGGAGTTTTCCCAGCCTTAATAATGAGTTTAAGTCTATAATTTA
>JAVHQG010000038.1:0-6092 GCA_036171035.1 Bacteroidales bacterium | reverse complement strand
GGGTTATGAACAGAAATTTGCCGAATTTTAGGGTAGAAGGCTGCAATGTGGGTTAGACCTATTGCGTATAGCATAAAATTTTGGATTAGCATTAATTGTCAATTTATGCGCATATCCAAAATTTTGTGCTTAGCGTTATCAATCCAAGCAAAAATGCGGCTTAGGTGATGTTGTGTGCAGTGTTATTCATCAATCATATTATTCATTCCTTTTGCAGTCATTAACAAGAATTCAAGACATTTACTATAATCTAATTTTTCATATTCAATTCCCAGTCTTTTTATATTATTATAATAATCTTTCAGGTTTTTATAATAATTTTTCTCTAGTGAAATTGAATATGCTTTTCTACCTATATGTTCTTTTAAGAACCATTTTTCTAAGAGTCTTGCACTTCTCCCATTACCATCTTGAAATGGATGTATTTTAACAAATACTAAATGAATATATGATGCAAAATAAAATATTTCATAATAATCAAGTTTCTCTAATAATAAATTTTCAATGTCCTCAAATAATTTATGAAATTCTAACTTAACAATCGATGGAGGTGCTGCGACGTATTCAATTTTGTCATTATTATTTAATACAAACATTGGATTGTTTCTAATAAACCCTCTTTGACTTTTTGGTAATAAGTTATTACTCAAAATAGAGTGTACTTTTAGTAAATTGTCAACATTTAATTTAGACTTGCCGAGAAACTCATATGCAGCATATAAATCGTCAGCCTTTTTCGTGTAATCAGGTTTATATTTTATATTTAGAAACTTGTATTTAAAATAACTATCATAATCAATATTTTCACCCTCAATTTTAGATGAATATACTGTAGATACAGAATTATAAAAATTAAAATAATCAACAGGTAGATTTTCAGATTTTAATCTTTGCAACAAAGTATAAGGAGATACTTTCAGATTTTTCTTATAATCATCTAAATATTCAGAATTAAGTATTTGTAATTCTATTTTCATAAAGATATTTTTACTATCTCACAAATATAGTAAATGTTTTATTATTGTAGTTGAGTCTTGTCTTTTACTAAAATTGGTTGACAGTTTTTTCTGGTTTATAATTATTAGAAATTAACATTAAAATTTACATTTTATCTTTTATCTTTTACCTTTTATCTTTTCCCTTTTCCCTTTTCCCAGCATCATCACATAGACTTTTTTGCTTTTGCCTTTTGCACTGTTGATATATATCAATAAAAAAAATGATATACGCTGAAAACTCATATTGATAATCATCATATAAATGTATAGATTTGTACTGTTTAAAAATTCAGTTAATACATCACAATGAATACTACAAACAATATTGACAATACCAATCTGAACACATACTCTGTTAATGAAATTGTATCCATTTTCTCAAAAATTGATGTTAAAATAGCATCGTTGCATCAAAGTTCATCAGAGGATTTTCTAAACCTTCATGCAAATTTTAAGAACTATTATAAACAGTCAAAAGACATCTCTGAAAATGCAACGCACATTTTTGATATTGTGTCGGGTAAAAAAAACAATGATTCATTTAACGACTTGAATACATTTCACAAGAAACTGATTCTCCACCTCGATCAATCAGGGAAGCAGATCAATTTTAGTATTACAACATTAGAAAAAATTCTTGTGAATTTGGAATTGATGTTCCTGCCCTTCAAAAATTTCAAGCAAAACTTGATGACATTAAAATATCTAGGCACAAGTTTTAAAATTAACATGGCTCACACAGAAAATACCGACGAAGATGAGCTACATAAAAGCAGGCAAATTCTTGAAGAATTGATTTTACACACAACCAGCACTTATCCACTTATAGACGATAATTTGAGGCAACTCAAAACAAATGTAAAATACTCCTTATATAAACTACAGAAAATAAAAGAAAGGAATATTCTTAATATTGAAACAATTTTAAATCAAATTCATTCATCCATTAATATTTTATCAGAGAAGCACGAAGAATCAGTTGTATTAATACCAAAACTTACGCAAAAAACAGACAACTGTTCATTCAGTATTGGGAAAATAATAGAGAATCTGCAGTTTCAGGATATTATCAGGCAAAAAATGGAGCATATCCAGCAAACACAAAAAAATATTGTGAATGAATTGTCGGAACTGAATAAAAATCATACTGGTGAAATTGCTCTAACAAATCAGGAAGAGTATCTGATTAAAATACGTGATATTGCAGGGTTACAGGCAGCCATTTTGATTCATACCAACAATGAATATCAGTCTGCAATTGAAATCATCACAAAAAAATTTATTGAAATCGGGCATGATGTGACAGACATTTCTGAAATATGTAAAACATTTTCCGGTCTTACACAAAATTCCGACGAAACCTACCTTAACGAAATAGAACATAAACTAACAAATGCCACAGGCTATATCAACAATTGCATAAAAGCAAATGTAGAATTTGCCTTTGAAGTTGATACCATACACATAGACATTGAAAGAATTGCCGCAAATTTTGAAAACATTCTAAACATTGAAGGAGAGCTGGTTCAACTATCTAATAAGTTTTCTACAGATACATCGAAAAACGATATGCTTGGCATCAAACAACTCATTCACACACTCGTGAGCGATTTACATGTTATAAAACAAAATGTACAACAACTATTCGATCAAACATTAACATTAAGCCTTGGACTTTATTCGGGCAATAAAGATATTCAACCTGATGATTTCACTCAGAAAAGTGGCGAACTCTCATGCAACATATCGTCCATCTTAATGCTATTAAAAAACAATAACAAAAATGTATTTTCACTTATTGAAAAAAATAATTCCATAAGCGACAACATACTTGCAGACATAGATGAATCTATTCAAAAAGTAAAATATTATGATTACTTTGAAAAAGTTATTGAAGAGATAATTATTGAACTTAACTCAATTTATTATAAGCTTAAAACACATGAAGAAGCTGATTACAGCAAGGAAAAGAGTTTGAAAGATATTGAACAACTTTACACCATGCGCAGCGAAAGAGCAATACATACGCACATGTCGGACATCAAAGAAAATACCGTTGACATTTTTAAAGAAGTTGATAAAATCAATGTAGAATCGGAAGAAGATGATTCATTTGAACTATTTTAATATATGATACAAGACTATAACAGTTATATTCAAATTCATGCAGACGGGCGACAAGCAACCATTACAATAGAGAAAGAAATTTCTCTAAACAACGCTGACTATTTGAAAGCGTCATTAGAAAAAATATTAAATGCTGTTGACACACTTTATATAAAACTTAGTAACATAGAATTGATGGATATTGCAGCCATTCAGTTATTACATGCTTTTATGGAAAAAGCAAAAACCGATCATAAAAAAATAAGTTATGAAATATCCTGTTCCGACAGCATGTCACAACTTTTATTAAAAGCAGGATTTGGGAAGTACGCTGAAAATAAAACAGTATAAATACAACAAAATTTACTGAAAAATTATGGAAAAAAACATTTTAATTGTTGACGATTCTGAAAGTATTCGCGAAGTGGTGAGCTTTACATTAGAAAGTGCGGGATTCAACGTCCACATTGGATCAGATGGCACCGATGCACTCAAACTACTGGATGGCAGACCCATTGATTTAATCATAACAGACCTCCACATGCCACAAATGGACGGCATCACACTGATTAAAGAAGTTAGACGTAATCCAACCTATGCCACATACAACAGAACACCTATTCTGTTTTTAACAACAGAGTCGCAACTCACAAAAAAAATGGAAGCAAAAGAAGCCGGTGCAACAGGATGGATTATTAAACCATTTGTTCCTGCTAAACTGTTGGAAGCACTAAATAAAGTAATGAGATAAACTCAATTTGAAAATGTACCAATGAATCAATTTGAAAATAAAAAACTAATAGATAAGAGCTATAGTGTACAATTTTCAAATCAACCAATTTTCAAATCGTAAATCCTAATTCCTAAATAATGGATCACTTTCAGCTAAAATATATTGAAGAAGCCACAGAGTTAATCTCTGATTTAGAACAGGCACTGCTTAAGCTCGAGTCTGATGCAAACGATAAAGAAACCATAGATCGAGTGTTCAGGGTCATGCATACACTCAAAGGAAACAGTTCGATGTTTGGCTTCGATAAAATTGGTGAATTTACACATCACCTTGAAACCATATATGATAATGTCAGACAGGGTAAAATGAAGCTTTCTAAAGAAGTTTTCAATGTAACGTTAAATGCTGTTGACCATATCAAAGAACTATTGCACGACATTAATTTATCGGATCCACAGAATAAAAAAAATCATGAAAATCTACTTGCAAAAGTAATCGAATTTGCAAATCATACAGTATCTGAAAGTATTGTTGCAGCATCGGATATAGATGATTTATATGGTTTTTTTGAGGACTCACCAACCTACCATATATATTTTAAACCTAATCAGGACATTTTTAATAATGGTACAAACCCACTTTATCTCATCGACGAGCTCTGCACACTTGGGCAATGTAGTGCTTTCCCAAACACCAATTCCATTCCTCCTTTTGCTGAATTGATACCCACAAATTGTTATGTAGCTTGGGATATTATTCTTACTACATTTAAAGATGAAAATGCAATTGCTGATGTTTTTATTTTTGTTGAAGACGAATGTGATTTACAAATCACGAAACTCTCAACCACAAACTTGCTCAATGAAATAGATTTTACTACCAGGCTACAATCACTATATAATAAAGAAAAAAATATTAATATTCTTGACATTAAATCACTTGTACATGATATTGAAAATCAGAAAGCAGATAATGAGACAAAACCAGAAAGCATAAAACAACCGGCGCAAAATGACATAGTTCTGTTAAAAAAAGAGGGAAAAGATAACAACATCTCAAGCATCAGGGTTTCATCTGATAAAATTGATGAAATGATGAATCTTGTGAGCGAATTGGTAACATCGCAAGCACGACTCAGCATGCTTTCAGAGAATATACAAGTACCTGAATTATCTGCTATTGCTGAAAACATGCAAAAACTTTCCCGGCAACTGCGCGACACCGCTTTTAATATTTCACTTATTCAGATTCAAAATATCATTACAAGGTTTCAAAGGCTTGTCAGAGATCTTTCGCAAGAATTGCATAAAGATGTTGATTTTATTACAGAGGGTGCAGAAACAGAACTCGATAAAACCATTATTGAAAACATTACTGATCCGTTGATGCACATCCTCCGCAACAGCATGGATCACGGTATTGAAGACGCTGAAACACGTATAAAAAATGGAAAACCCGCAAAAGGGAAAATTATTCTGTCTGCATTTTACTCCGGGGTGTTTGTTTATTTAGAAATAAAAGATGATGGTGCAGGAATTAATCCTGAAAAAATCAGAAATAAAGCCATCAGTAAAGGTCTTATTGCACCAGATGCCAATCTTTCTAAAAAAGAATTACTGGATTTGGTTTTCCTCCCTGGATTTTCAACTGCTACAGTAGTTACCGATGTTTCAGGCAGAGGTGTGGGAATGGATGTGGTTAGAAGAAAAATATCTGACATACGTGGTGAAGTTGAAATTGATTCTGAAATAAATAAAGGCACTACCATCACAATTAAAATACCACTAACTCTCTCTATCATTGATGGGCTGCTTGTGCAAATACAAGATACCAATTTTATTCTTCAACTAAATGCTGTAAATAAAATTTATGCTGTAACCCACACTGAAATAGAAAATGCACACCGTAACATCCTAGTACTAGACGGAGAGAGCATCCCTTTTTATTATCTGCGTAATGAGTTTGGACTCGAAGGCGAAATTGAAGAAATTGAACAGGTGATTATTGTTCGATACCTCGAAAATAAGGTGGGACTGGTAATAGACAAAGTTATTGGAGAATATCAGGCTGTTATCAAGCCGTTGGGGAAACATTATAAAAAACAAGAAATGATTTCAGGTGCCTCCATTCTTGGTGATGGAACAATTGCATTGGTGATTGATACAAATAAAATTATTAAACAATGTTCGCAGGAAAAATAAATGAGATGGTCAATAACAAACAGAAAAAACAAAAATTACTAAAATAGTAACTAA
>JAVHQG010000037.1:0-6115 GCA_036171035.1 Bacteroidales bacterium | reverse complement strand
ATAAATTCAAAATTCAAAGATATAAATTTCCTTGATATGAATTAATTTTACAACATTTTTTGGTTTTTGAAATAATATTATAATTTTGTAGAAAAGAATATATCTATGAAAAAGTTACTTTCCATTATTTGTCTGTCTATACCTTTTTGGATGATGGGGCAATCGATTAGAATCATTAATAGTGCAAATTCAAGTGATGTCTCTAATGGCCAGATTACAGCCTCCGGATCTTATAACTCCGATGAAATTGTTGTTCACTTAGCAGTAAAAAACACTTCTGCACAAACGCAAAGTATTTATGCAAAAAAAAGAATAGTTTCTACAATTGCCGGAACTGAAATTTCTTATTGCTTTGCCGGTGATTGTTATACTCCATTGCAGCCACAGTCGAATACCATATCAATGGTTACAAATGCAATAGATTCCACTTTTAGTAGTCATTATATACCCAATGGTCAATCAGGAGTTACAGTAGTTACCTATACTTTTTATGCCATTCATGGTGATTCTGTCTCGGTTAATATATCTTATGATGCTACATCTGCGGGAGTTGAAAATAATGGTACAAATCTTAATTATATTTCAATTGCTTCACCTAATCCGGCAAACACTTTCACTACATTTTCTTACTCACTTAAATCAGGAAATGACACATATCTCTCTGTATATAACATTCTTGGAAGTGAAGTGAAAAGAAGTGAAATCCTATTTAAATCAGGGACAGTAAAAGTATATACGTCAGACCTTAAATCTGGCTTATACTTCTGCTCATTTATCTCTAATGGAAAAGTTGTTAAAACTCAAAAGTTTACGATAGCAAGATAAATACAGTTTGTTATAAAATACAAGTGTTGAACTACCTTTTCACCCATGAAATAATTTTTTACAGATACATACATAGTGTTCGCAAGAAAACATTGCTTGATTAATAATAATGCATTTATATTGAATTGCAAATAATTATTCGTTCATCAGTATTTTATCATCATGGATAATAAAGAAACCGGACAAAAAGGAGAGCAGTTAGCAGCAGAATATTTGAAGAATAAAGGTTATCTTATTAGAGAAATGAATTGGCGTTATGGTCAGAAAGAAATAGATATTATAGCAGAAATTAAAAACACGATTGTTGTGGCTGAAGTAAAATGTCGCACTGCACCTTATCTTATTGAGCCGGAATTATCAGTAAACATCACTAAACAAAAACTACTTATTTTGGCTGCAAATGCGTACGTTTTACAGAAAAAACTTGATAAAGAAGTGCGATTTGACATTATTTCTATTGTTCTTTACAAAACCTCCTCAAGGATCGACCACATAGAAGACGCATTTTATCCAAAAGTAAAGTAATACATACTGCTCACCTCATTCAGAATACTTCGTTTGCAAGGGAATAAATCCTTTAAGGACGTTTATCATTTCTACAAAAAGGTAACTTTTGTTTTTATCACTATCATTTATCGCCATTTTCAGCTGTGCAATATTGTTTTCTAGTTCTTGAGTTGTGAACGAACCTATCATATTTTCAACAACAGTAAAAGCCTCTAAAGCGACATAGTAATTCTCATGAACCATAAGGTTGATAAAATCTGAAAGATAAGAACTGTAATCCAGCCCTGACTGCCAGCATGATTCAACAATAACCTGCAAAATATTTTTATACGTAATATTATGAATAGCACACATAATTACAGGCGCACTTTTTTGATCCTTCAAATCATTAAGCAGATTGCATATCGCCCGTTTAATCTCACCATCCTTGGTTCGAAGAAGCAATTCAAGAATGTTATCTATATTTTTATCCTTTCCGTTATGCCTTAATGATTCAATTGTCTTCATCACGACAATAATATCATTTGAATGAAGATTTTCAATAATTTTTTTTTGCGCTATCATAATTTTTTTTGTTCAAAACTAAATTTTTTGTACTTTTTAACCAATGTTTTGCAGGAAAGTTTTATTTTTACTAATAAAATTGTCAAAGAAAGTTTTATTATTTATTTATTTATTTATTTTTGTATCTCTAAAAAATATTTAATTTTACCCGTGAAAAAAACGTGTACTAACAATTAAGTTTATGGATATTAAGTGTTTAACATTTAAAAGAATTCAATTTGCTGTATTTATAAGTTTTGCAGCAATGCTTTTCAGTTGCAATAATGAAGCTACATCTGAAGGAGATGATGGAAAACAAGGCAATAGTGAAGATCTTGAAACAGATTTTAAGGTATTTAAAGCAAAGCAGGTCTTTTATTCTCTGCCTTCACCTATTGAAACGGCAATGCTTTTAAAAAGAGCTGGTGCACAATACAATGAAGAGATACTGAATAAGCTTGATAATGCAAATAAGTATTCAACAAACAGAGCGATGGCACTTAATCTTGGTGTTTATAGTGCTGATTTAAGCTATGCTAGTCTTTACGATCAAAACCAAACATCTATTAAATACATGGCTGCTTCAAAAAAATTAGCAGACAAACTTGGTATTTTAAGTGCTATAGATCAAGCTATTATTAACAGGCTAGAAAGCAATGTTAATAACAGAGACTCGATAATGGAGATCATTTCTGAAACCTTTATGAATTCTAATTCGTATCTGAAAGACAACAATAGGTCGCAAATCGCTGCAATTATTTTGGCAGGTGGTTGGGCAGAAGGGTTGTTTATCTCAACGCAATTAATAAAAAGCACAAAACAACCAAAGGAACTAATTGGTAGAGTGATTGATCAGAGATTATCATTGGGTACATTAATAAACTTGTTGGAAAATGAAAATAAAGTTCCAAATGAGGACATAACAAACCTTCTTAAAGAGTTAAATGAAATTAAAGGAATTTTTGATCAAGTAAAAGTTAGTCAGGGAAATGTTGAACCATCCACAACTAAAGGTGGTAAAGTAACAAAATTGAATGTCACAACTGAGATATCTTACAAGAAAGAAGACATTGACAAATTAGTTCTAAAAGTTGAAGCATTCCGTAATAGTATTATTAAGTAATCTAAAGAAATTAATTATATGAAGAAGCAATTTCAGTTCCTGTTGATTTTAGCAGCTATTGCAATCATACCGTTCGCAGGAAACGCACAATGTAAAAACTTTGCAAAAAAAGCAAAAGTAGATCTTCTCCCATTCATACATGATGGTATCTATAATGCAACTGTTCTATCAGAAGGTGAAACCGCAGAGTTATATAAAACATTTTATTCAGGTCAGCAGTATCGTTTGGCAATTGTAGCTGAAGATAATATGCCAAAAGTCGAATTCAAAGTGATGGATTCTAAAAGAAAAATTCTTTATTCAAATAAGGAAAAAGCTTTTGCAAAAACCTGGGATTTTACTCTTGAATCAAGCCAGCAGTTGATCATTTCAATTCAGGTACAGACAGTTGAGCAACTTACAGATGATATTGCAAAAGGCTGTATTGCTGTGTTGGTTGGATTTATGAATGAAGAAGATAAAATTCAAAAGTAAATTTGTTAATTAATATATGTAAAAGTCCCGTTAAAGCGGGACTTTTTTATTTTACGCTAAACATGAATGCTGAACATAGAGTACACTTTGCGGAAATTCTATTACCCTTTGCTTTAGCAGGATCTTTCACATATAAAATACCTATGCACTTAATCCCTTCGATTTCCATTGGGGAAAGGGTAGTTGTTCCATTTGGGAAAAATAAATTCTTTTCAGGTATTTTAATAAAAATTCATCATGATCAACCTACAGGATTTGAAGTTAAAGAAATTGTTTCTGTTCTTGACGAAAACCCTGTTATTACTGAGAAACAATTATTGTTCTGGGAATGGATTGCACATTATTATTTGTGTTCTCTCGGTGAAGTAATGAAAGCTTCTCTTCCTTCAGCTTTAAAGCTTGAAAGCGAAACAATTATTTTGCCTGAGGCTAATTTTACAGAATATGGTAATCTTTCTGTAGAAGAACAGATTGTCTTTAATGCCGTACAATTACATAAAAGACTTACAATAGAAAAAATCAGGATACTGCTGGATAAAAAATCTGTATTACCTATTTTAAACACATTGTTTTTAAAACAAGCTATTTTTCTGGATGAAGACATTCATGAAAAGTATAAACCAAAATATACGTCATATCTGGTTCTTGCAGATGAATATATCGAAGAAACTGCGCTTGAATCTGTAGCTGAAAAACTTAAAAAAATGAAGCAACAGTATAAAGTATTAATGCTTTATCTTGAACTTTCAGGATTTAATGGCAAACAGGTATGCAAAAAAACAATCACAGAAAATTTAAAAAATGCCCCATCTGCAATTACTGCTCTTGTAAAAAAGGGAATATTAATTGAAATAAAACAGGAGGTGGGGAGAATTCAAGAAAATTGTTTCCCTGATGCCAAAGAAATATTATTGAATAAATTTCAGCAAATTGCTTTAGATGAAATTATTACTGGATTTAAAATTCATGAAACGGCCTTGCTACATGGCGTTACTTCAAGTGGGAAAACAGAAATTTACATTGAGCTAATAAAAAAAATAATCGAACAAAATCGGCAAGTTTTATATTTATTACCTGAAATTGCCTTGACAACACAGATTACTTCAAGGTTGTCTTTATTTTTTGGAGAAAAATTAGGTATCTATCATTCAAAATTCAATGACTCTGAACGAGTTGAAATTTGGAATAACATTTTAAACAATAAATATCAGGTTATTTTGGGAGTGCGTTCAGCAATATTGTTACCGTTTAAAAATCTTGGTCTGATTATTATTGATGAGGAACATGAAGTTTCTTACAAACAAATTGATCCTGCTCCCAGATATCACGCAAGAGATGCTGCAATTATGCTCGCAAAAATTCATGATGCGAAAACACTACTAGGCTCTGCTACTCCATCTGTTGAGACATGGTATAATGCACAAATAGGGAAATATGCTTATATAAAAATCACAAAACGTTTTAATGAAATTGCTTTACCGAAAGTGATCGTGATGGACATGAAGACAATCTATTTCAAGAAACACATGATGTCTGATTTTTCACCATATCTTATTGATCGTATAAAAGAAGCATTGGCAAAAGATGAACAAATAATTTTATTTCAAAACCGCAGAGGATTTTCTCCATATCTTGAATGTGCTGAATGTGGTTGGATTCCAAAATGCAAACAATGCAACGTAAGTCTTACGTATCATAAATTTCTTAATAAACTTTCATGTCACTATTGTGGATATACAATAAACACTGTTACAACTTGTAATGATTGTAAGTGCAACAAAATCCAGACAAAGGGTTTTGGAACTGAAAAAATAGAAGAAGAATTAAAGATTTATTTTCCTACAGCAAAAGTTGCCAGGATGGATTTAGATACTGCAAAAACGAGGAAGGATTATGAAAGAATCATTCATGGGTTTGAAGATAAAAAAATTGATATTCTTATTGGAACACAGATGGTTGCAAAAGGATTGAATTTTGATAATGTGAGCCTTGTTGGTGTGCTAAATGCGGATAATATGTTGAATTTCCCTGATTTTAGGGCTTTTGAAAGAAGTTTCCAATTATTGGTACAGGTAAGTGGAAGAGCGGGTAGAACCGGTAAACAAGGAATAGTAATTGTCCAGACTTCTGATCCGAACCATCCGATAATAAAAGATTTTTTTTACAATGATGTAAGCAATTTTTTTACAAAGCAGCTTGATGAAAGGAAAATGTATAATTATCCCCCATTTACCCGATTGATTAAACTTACTTTAAAGCACAGAAAAGATGATGTTGTGAATGCTTGCGCAAACGATCTTATTAAGGAATTGAAGCTTTCTTTTGAGCAGAATGTTTTGGGACCTGAAACGCCTTTAGTAAACAAAATTCAGAACTATTTTATTAGGAATATTCTTATTAAATTAACAAAAGATAAAAATCTAAATACTGTTAAAATAAAAATACTTAATCTCATCTCATGTGTAATTAAAAAAGAAGCTTTCCGGCATGTAATAATTATCAAAGATGTTGATCCGGCATAAAATCATAGATTCATGAAATATTAGGCTATTTAGAAATAAATAGATGCCTTTAAAAAAGATGGTTTTCTAAATTAGGATAAACTTCTGAGAAAGAACCGGAAAAATTCTGTTTATTTTGACA
>JAVHQG010000036.1:0-1225 GCA_036171035.1 Bacteroidales bacterium | reverse complement strand
TAGGTAAAATTAATAAAACAGTTTTGTTTACATTAGAAAGACACATTATTTAAAAAAGGTTGTCTGAAATTTTGATTTTTTTTATTTCAGTACAAAAAATTACATTTGCTTTCGATATTTTATGATTTAATCGATATAGCTGAATAATGAAAAAACTTATTGATGTCCTTAAAAATATGCGCAAGCAGGCATTTCTGAAAAAAAAATATTCGGGCGAATATGCTTTTGTAGGAATTGGTAATCATAGCATTAATAATCTTTATCCTGTTTTAAATTATCTAGGCGTAAACTTAAAATATATTGTAACAAAAACAGAGAAAAATGCAGCTACGATTAGTCAGAATTTTTCTCCGGTCAAGGGTACTGCTGATTTTGATGCAGTTCTTAATGATCCTGCTATTAATGGCATATTTATCTGTGCCAGTCCACAAGCGCATTTCGGATTAGCAAAAAAAGCTCTCAACGCCGAAAAAAATGTTTTTGTTGAAAAGCCAATATGCAGCACTATTCAGGAATTATCAATATTAAAAAATACTGAAAAAAATGGAACTTTTTGCCTGGCAGGGATGCAGAAACGGTATTCACCAAGTTATTTTCTGCTAAAGAAAAAAATGAAAAATCCATTGTATTATACATATAAATATATCACCGGAGCATATCCTGAAGGGGATGAAGTTCTTGATCTTTTTATTCACCCATTGGATGTATCCGTATTTCTTTTTGGTGCAGCAAAAATTGATTCTGCAAAGAAAATAATTGGTAAAAATGGGATTACGTATCTGATTCAACTTACTCATCAAAATAATGTAACCGGAATGATTGAATTATCAACTGATTATTCATGGAACTATGCTGAAGAGCGACTTATGATTAATACAGAAAATGGTTTTTTTACTTCAGAAAATACAGAAAATTTACGTTGGCACAATAAACCGTCAATGTTTATGAATATTCCTATTGAAAAAGTTAAAGGCTTTACATCACAGATATCTACGCTATATGAGCGCAATGGGTTTCTGCCGGTGAAAGATCATAATCAACTATATTCATCGGGATATTTTAGCGAAATTGAAAAATTTCTTGATCTCTGCGAAAACAAATGCGAAGCTGAAAGCAACTTATCGTCTCTTAAACAATTAGAAGAAACATATAAAATAATTGAACAGTTAAAATCTAACATTTCTCACTTGCAATAGTATCGTAAACACTGACCCGAAGGGTCAAA
>JAVHQG010000035.1:0-6171 GCA_036171035.1 Bacteroidales bacterium | reverse complement strand
TTCTAAAACTTACAGGTTGGTTTGGGAGAATATTCCCTGAACTGTTTCGTGCAATTGCCTGATAGCGGAATGATTGTGGAGACTGGGAATATGACAATAGCGAAGCCACTAGCATAAATGCTAGAGCGAAAGTAAAAGTTTTCATAAAAGAAGTATTAGAATTTAGTTACTTTGTATGTTTTGAGAACACTTGTGCCAGATGAAACCCTAACAAAATAATCAGCTGAAGGATAAGAAGATAGATTAATTTGTTTTTGAGATTTTGTTTCCTGATATGATTTTGAAAGAAGAGTTTTCCCTGTCATATCAACAAGTTCAACTAATACAGTATTTCCACCAGGAATTTCCCAGTCTAAATTTAAATATTGAGTTGTAGGATTTGGATAGAGTGAAATATTAAGGTTCTGCTCAATATTTTCAACAACAACAATATCATATCTTGATTGCTGGAAACCCTGAGTTAGAATGGTATTCCCATCAGTTACTGTTTCCGTAACGCCTTCACCTAATGTCCAGCTAAGAGAGACGGTTCCATTATCGAAATAGTTACCGGATGAAGAAATAACTTCAGGAGCAAGACTTTGGCATAATGCCACATTCATCCAAAAAAGAGAGACAGTTGTGAATAAAATTGTTTTCATGTGTATGTTATTAAATATTTTTTCAAAAGTAATAAATAGCTGTGTGATTTACAAAATAAATAATACAATAAAAGACCCATTATTTAAAATTTAACACCCATAATAATCTGGTCATCAATTTGCTCAAGATTACCTCTCCAATTAGAAGATTCATCTTCGATCATGGTTTTTTGGTCATTCATTGGATGTTCATGAATGCTTAAAATAAACTCTTTAAATCGTTTATACATGTATTTTTTGCCTTTTACGCCACCAAATTGATCAGGGAATCCATCAGAGAACAAATAGACACGGTCATTGGGTTGAATTTCTATTGTATGATTGGTAAAGGATTCATTTACGCGATCGTGAATACCAATAGGCATCCAATCGCCGCTATACTCAGTGATTTCTTTGTTTCTAATGAGCCACAGTGGATTATTTGCACCTGCAAATTCAAGAATATTTGAGCCATAATTATAAGCAATAAGAGCGATGTCCATTCCATCTTTTTGTTCGCCTTCTTTGCCTGTTTGATTTAATGATTCAATGATGTATGTACGCAATTTGTTTAGCACCTCATTTGCATGATTTACATCGGGTCTATTGCAAATTTCATTCAGGGCGGTCATACCGAGCATGCTCATGAATGCTCCAGGCACACCGTGTCCTGTACAATCAGCAGCAGCGGCTACGAGAATTTGAGAACGTTCGATTAATTTCATCCAATAAAAATCGCCACTTACGATATCTTTAGGGCGAAAAAAGATGAATGATTCAGGGACGAAATCGTTAATTTTAGGATCAAATTGTAAAACTGCTTGTTGTATTCTTTTTGCGTATCTGATACTTGCTGTAATATCTTTATTAATTTCTTCGATTTCTACATTTTTTGCTTCAATCTCTCTTTTTTGCTGGGTTAACTGTGCTTCAAGAAAATCTTTATCATTAAAACGTTTAACAATAGATTGCAGTACACCACGAGAAAATTCAATATTTGATTCATAGATGGAAAAGAATGTTTTTTGGTCGAGTTTTAGAAGTTCTGCATTTTCAACAGCAGTAGCTGATGCGGTTCGAACCTTTGAATCAATAAGTGCAAATTCGCCAAAAGACTGTTCTGCCAATAAAGTAACAAAAACATGGGTACCATCATGGATGTTGACACTACCGGAAGATATGATGTACATGGAGTCGCCAGGTTCACCTTTTTCAAAAATCAGTTGGTCAGCGTCAACATGAACGCTAGTAAACATTTGAGCAATCTGTTTCAAATGATTTTCAGATGTTTGAGAGAAAATGCTTACGAATTTTAATACAGAAACTCGTTTTTCTATTTCATGTTGGGGAAGATCCATTTTATTCATTTTAAATGATTATAATGATTCAAGACTTTATTTAAACTCAAATGATTCGCCTTTAATAATAAAGCTTTTGAAGCCATCGGCTTTGGCTTTATTTTGCCATTCGGCTAAATTTTCCACTACATTATCCTGATAGTGCCATAATATCATTTTGATTTTTGTTTCAGCGGGAAGTGTTTTCAGATCGTCGTAATGAGCATGCACTTCAGATCTGAAGGGAGATGTTTCGCAGTCTTGGATGATTAAATCTGCAAGGTTATAAGATTCTCTCAGGTGATCGGGAGTGAACTGTGTGTCGCTAGTAAGAAAGATTTTTTCTCCGGTAGGTGGAGACATAATTAGTCCAAATGTTGGAATGGTGGAAAAGCCGTTAAAAACATGAATTGAAGCACGTAAATCGAAGCGAATGCCTTCCCATTCAAAAGTGCCATTGTGGTTGAGAGCATTTACATCGAAATAGTCAAATATATTTAAGATTTTTCCCTGAACAGATTGTAATCCACCTTTTAGGCAATTTGACCAAAGATCTTCCACCAGAATTTTATGGCAAAAAAGTTTTGGTTTAAGTCTATTGGGATTAAAATATGTTGTGAAAGCGATATATTCCATTCCTCCGATGTGGTCGTTGTGCAAATGAGTAACGTAAACGGAATCAATATCATTTGAAGATAGACCCACATCTCTTAGGGCAAAACGTATATCCCCACCGGCATCAATCAGTAGTCTTTTCCCATTTTCTTCAACAAGAAGATTAGGGTGATAGTTTTTCATGCTAAATGCTGAACCGGTTCCTAAAAATCTAAGTTTCATATTTCTGTTTTTGGCCTAATAAATCAATTATGCTAAAAGTTGTACTTTGTTCAGTAAGTAAATGTTGAACAATATTAATTCATATAAATTATTTTTTATCAAGTTTTTCTACACCATCCCAATCGGCAGGGATTCCTTCGGCTAAAAGATTTTTAATTTGAGTAAGATAATGATTTGCTGTTACATCATCCGGATTTTCGTCAGTTACACGGGTAAATAATTCTTTAGCTTTTTCGAGATCTTTTTCGAAATAATATTCGAGAGCAGCATCGAAATGTGTCTTTGTTTTTAGTTTCAGATCGAAATTATGCTGATTATTTCCATCAAGGAGTTCATAAATTCCAACAGGGATGTCTTTGCCTTTCACTTTCACTTTACCTAGGAAACGAATATTAAAACGTTTTGGATTTTTCAGTTTGCTGTAGGTATCATCTGTTAGCATTGTGTAAGCGCCATACATTTTAGTGAGACCCTCCATTCGGGCGGCAAGATTTACAGAGTCGCCAACGATTCCGCCTTCCCAGCGACGTTCATCGCCCCTGATGCCCATAATGATTTTTCCGGTATGTAAGCCAATTCCGATACGCAATTCACGGCGATCTTTTTTGATACGATCTTCGCTGTATTCAGCAACTTTTTTGTGCATATCAATTGCAGCTTGTAGAGCATTATCGGTATCTCCATGGAACATTGCCATGATACCATCGCCATAATATTGAACAGGGAATCCGGTGTTTTGGTTGAGCATATCACCGATTTTACTCAGGTAGCTAACCAAGAATCGAAAATTATCGTGAGGGCTCATACTTTCAGACAAATTTGTATAAGAACGGATATCGGAAAACATGATGGTTACTTCTTTTTCAGTAAGATCGCCCAAGCGCAAATCAATAACTCTAGCTTTGTCAAGCAGTTTTAAGAATGAACCCGGGAGATAGCGTCCGTATGCGATATTCAACTGTTTCATTCTATATGTTGCAATTGCGACAATTGTCCAGATAAGTATAATCAAAATAATCACGTAAAATATGTATGCCCATATAGTTCGATACCATGGTGGTTTTATTGTAAATTCATAAGAAGCGACCGTGCTTTCTTTGCCATACACATTTTTTGCTTTTATGCGAAACGTATAGGTGCCTTCGTATAAGTTTGTGTAAATTGCTTTTGTTTCTTTCGACCATTTTGACCAACCTTCGTCGTTTCCTTCAAGGAAGTGGCTGTATTCCAGAGAGGCTTCATCTTCAAAAAAAGGAGCAGCATATGTAAAAGTTAAATTGTTGTTTTTATATTTTAGGATAGGTTTCAGCTCGTTTGGCTGAACAAGTAAAATCTGCATACTGTCTATAGCAAATTTTCCGGTTCCTGTTTTTTGTGATTTGTAAAATGTACCATTAAAAAGAACAGAATCTTCACCAATGATAACACTGCGCACCAAGGCATTAAAAGCAATATTATAATTTTTTTTGTATTGATTGTCGAAAGTAAATAGTCCTTCAGATGTGCCAAACCATGAAATTCCATCAGCTTCGTTATAAACAGACCAGAAAATGGTATTTGGTAGTCTTAAAAAAGAAGTAGAGTCGGTGCTTAAACTTCCATTTGGGTTTATTGTAACCAGTTCAATCCAGTATTTTGTCTCTTTAGAAACCCTTAAAATATATTTATTGCCACTGACTTTGTGAATTCCCATGATTTTATGTTTTCCGTCGATATATTTTTTCCCAAAACCAATATAAGCGGCAAATTTATCGGAAGTTTCATTGTATTTAAGAATCCCTTCGGGGGAGGCGATGATTAACTGGTTATCAAAATTATTTATTTGGATATCTCCATTGGCATGGATACCTTCATTTTTATCGTAATGTTTTACTTTATAATTGCGATCTATTTTTGACAATCCTGAGACAAGCGAGCTCAACCATATATTGCCTTTTAAATCCTCGCAAAGACTTATTACATCATTGATTCCGGTGATGTGTTTTATTTTTATCCATGCCCCATTATGATATTTTTTCACATCGAGCCCATCGGAAACGCCTAAAAATAGGAGAGACGTATCGAGTGTAGATTGCACCATTGATTTAATGCTGATAAGATCTTTATCTAAGGGAATTAGTTTGTCGCTTTCCATCTGATAAAGTCCTTCCTCCATGCCGACTAATAGAATTTCTTTTTTAGCTGATGCGTGAAAGATAAATAGTGTGTTTACGGGTTGTGCAGATAGGGATTTGAATGAAGGAATGTTTTGTTTATTTGTTTCTAACATATACAGTCCGGTAGAGGTTCCGGCATATATTTTATTGTTAAAACGAATAATTGCAAGTGCGTCGCCATTGATGCCAAATTCTTTACCAAATTTTCTGATAGGAGAATTGAGTTCAGCTTTTGCAAGGCCATTTTCCAAGGTTGTCCACAAGATGCCGTTGTATAAAGAATCAGGGTTGTTGAAAACGTCGGTAGCAACACTAGCAGGGAATCCCATATCAATGGTCAATTGAGAGCGGATACCTTGTTTGTTAAAAACTAAAGCCCCTTGTCCGATTGTAGAAAGAATGTACTCTTTATTGAATAATGTGCCGTTGTAGAGCGTAAAGTCGGGATATTTATTATTTATAAAGTTTGAAACAGATTTGTCAGACAAATTATATACAAAAAGACCGGAATTATCAGTACCAATAACCATTTTGTTTTTATCCAAAGGTTGAATCATAAAGATACTTTTATCTTTAAAAAATTCTCCCCCTTTAATTAATTCAAGTTTATCGTTGTTCAACACCATTAGCCCTTTTTCGATATTCCCGACATATATTTTTTGATTGACAAAAAAACTCCAGAAGCATCCTTTTTCAAGCTTGATAGGTTTTATACTTTTCCCATAGATATATTTATATTGTTGCGTGTTTGAGCAGAAATATACGGCATTATTTGTTGCAAAGGTTTTCCAAATGTTTGTATCATCGACAGAATCTGTAAGCAGAGAAAGAGACACATAATAGAGATCGCCTTTTTTATCGGGTTTTAACATACCAAATTCACCTCCATTTGCGCCAACATATACGGTTCCATTTTTATCTAAAGCAAGCGAACGAACCAATAATTGATTAGGCATTTTGATCTGCCTCCAGGCAACACCATCATATTCTAAAATGCCATTATCGTTGTTCCCAATGTAAATAATTCCCCGTTTATCCTGAACAATAGACCAGTTAAATGGATGACCTTTATATTCTTTTGGTGAAAAATACTTGATAAGTGGTAATCCCAACTTGTTAACTTGTGCGGAAATATTTGTGATGAAAAAAAACAGGGTTGTAAAAAGCAGTAATGTCTGTATTTTCATGGTTAAAATGCGTCTGTTTGTTTTTAATTAATGT
>JAVHQG010000034.1:0-1236 GCA_036171035.1 Bacteroidales bacterium | reverse complement strand
TAATTTTCGCTATGGTGTTTCTGACACAAGGATAGATATCCTCAATGCTTATAATTACACTGAAGCAGCCTTAAACATGAAGTTTGCATACAACGAAAAATTTATGGTTTTCCCTGGAGGAAAATTTTCGCTTGGTACCAATTACCCTATTTTATGGGTAAATGTAACCAAGGGATTGAAATGGATGGAAGGGCAATATGATTACACAAAATTTGAAGCGAAAATTTCCAAAACGTTTATCACTAAAACATTTGGAAAAACAAACGTACAAATATCAGGAGGAATTGCCGATGGGAATGTGCCTTACTCTTCGTTTTATAATGGACATGGAAGTTATAGAGATTTTTCTGTTGAAGCAGCAAACAGCTTCGCTACAATGCGCATGAACGAATTTGTTGCCGATAGGTTTGCCTCATTTTATTTTAAACAAGATTTTGGCTCTTTGCTCTTCAAAACAAAGAAATTTAAACCTGAAGTAGCTTTTGTAAATAATGTTGGAATAGCCGATTTTACAAGTACCAGCAGTTATTTTGATAAACCTGTGCAGACATTTAATAAAGGATATTTTGAAAGTGGTATTGTCTTTAATAACTTGCTCCATCAAGCAATTATAGGATACGGCGCAGGTGTTTTTTACAGATATGGTCCGTATGCTTTTTCAAAGCCGGAAGATAATCTTGCATTCAAATTAAGCATTGTATTTATGCTGTAACATAAATTAAATTATTGAAAAAATTATTATACATATTTTTTGTTTTATTGTGGAGTTTTGCACATTCGCAAAATTATAACATCAAGCAATATACAGTTCGCGATGGTTTGTTGCATTCCTTTGTTAACGATTTAATGCAGGATGAAAGAGGAAATGTATGGATTGCAACCGGCGGCGGATTATGTAAATTTAATGGCGTAGATTTTACAAATTATACCACAAAAAATGGACTAAACTATTCAAGATTATTGTGCCTTATTGAAGATGCTAAAAGCAATATCTGGATTGGATCATCAAAGGGTTTAAATGTATATAATGGCAATCAGATTTATTCTTTACAAGATGATAATTTCGGTGATTTTATAATCGCTCTTGAAAAATCAAAAAGTGGTGAAATGTGGGTGGCTACTAACAAAGGAATTAGTGGTGTAAGTTTTAAAAATAATAAATTTGAGTCCACTCCGAAAAGGCCAAAAAATATTTTCCAGCGATTTTTTGCCCTTGATCCCTGAAGGGAAATCGCT
>JAVHQG010000033.1:2749-6216 GCA_036171035.1 Bacteroidales bacterium | reverse complement strand
AAGCCTCATTCTTGACATTTTCTTATCTGACACTGAGTTTTCTTACAAGAACTAACTACAGAATGATTTTTTTGCGTATTCAGTAAAATACTATTACGTTTGTTTTCAAAATATTTTAAAAATTTAAGTGAAAGACACAGATCTTAAGTATATTACCAATGGCATTTTAAACAGTTATTCGCAGATATTTTTTTCGAGCAAGCGAGTTTTTGCGGTAATACTTGTTTTGGTTACATTTTTTGATTGGTTTGCCGGGGCATGCGGACTTGTATCAGTGATTCTATCGAATGGATTAGCGTTTTGGCTGGGTTTCGATAGAAATAAAATTTCAGGAGGGATGTATGGATTCAATTCATTACTAACCGGACTTGGTATAGGCATATATTACAGTCCAGGTATGCCAGTTATGCTTATTCTGCTGGCAGCAGTAATTCTTACTGTTTTTATAACAAATTTGCTCGATGGAATTATTGGCAAATACTACCTGCCATTTCTAAGTTTACCTTTCCTCATCAGCCTTTGGACAGTAACTATTGCAACCAGATATTTTGCGGCAATGGAAATAAGTACGCGAGGGCTTTATAAACTAAATGAATTATATGAAACAGGCGGAACTTCACTTGTAACCCTATATCAGTGGTGGACGAATCTAGAAGTTTTTGCACCCATAAAAGTATATTTTATTTCGTTAGGAGCTATTTTTTTTCAATATAACATGCTTGCCGGAGTTGTTATTTCCTTAGGGATTCTTTACTATTCAAGAATAGCATTTTCTTTATCATTAATTGGATTTTTCGCAGCATATTATTTTTATAAAATCATAGGTGCCGATATTTCGCAGATGAGCTATAATTACATTGGATTTAATTATATTCTTACCTCTATAGCAATAGGTGGATTTTTCATTATTCCATCAAGGCTCTCTTACTTATGGACAATTTTAGTTGTGCCAATTGTTGCAATGATAAGCATCAGCGCATCAGTGATACTATCACCATATCAACTCTCGATATTTTCCTTACCTTTCAACATCATAGTGATTCTATTTATTTATGTAATCAAAAAGCGATTATATCCATCCACATTGTTATCAGAACCATACTACCAGCAAGGATCGCCGGAAATAAATCTATATTCGTTTCATAATACCAGTGAGCGATTTAAAAATTCATTCTATTTTCCGGTAATGCTCCCTTTTTGGGGCGAATGGCAAGTTACACAAGGGCAAGATGGAGAGCATACTCACAAAGATGAATGGCGACATGCATGGGATTTTGAAATTTTAGATAATGACAACCATTCATTTAAAGGCATAGGGTTAGAGATTGAAGACTATTATTGTTATGACAAACTAGTTCTTGCCCCGTTAGGCGGATATGTTACACATATTGTAGATGGCATTCCGGACAATAAAATCAATGATGTGAATACAACAGATAATTGGGGGAATACGATCATCATCAAACATGCAGAATTTCTTTACACAAAACTTTGCCATTTAAAAACCGGATCATTCAAAGTTTACATTGGAGAATATGTTAGACAAGGGCAAATCATTGCACAATGTGGAAATTCAGGACGATCGCCGGTTCCACATCTGCACTTTCAAATACAAGCGACACCCTACATTGGCTCTAAGACTTTGGATTACCCGATTTGTAGTTATATTAGCCGGATAAATGACACATTCGAATTAAATTCATTCAAGAAACCCCTTATTAAGCAAATCATATCAAACATTGAAGTAAATCCATTACTTGCAAAGGCATTCCATTTTATTCCCGGGCAAAAAATATCATGGAAAGTGGACACAGACGATGAGCAAAAATTTATTACATGGGAGATATATACTGACATTTACAACAATTCATATTTTTATTGCAATGAAACTAATTCGTATGCTTATTTTGTGAACGATGGAATTGTTTTCTATCTTAAACATTTTTCAGGCGATAAATCGTCGCTGTTGTATAGTTTCTTTCTGGCATTTTACAAAGTAGAATTGGGTTATTATAAAAATTTACAAATTACAGATATTTATCCAATTCATCTACTGGTTCACAAAGCCGGTTTGTTTTTACAAGATTTTATTGCACCATTTTACATTTTCATAAAGGCGAAATATACGCTCAACTATATTTCTGTTGACAACGATTTAAGCCCATCTGCAATTAACTTGGAAGCCAAGGCAGAGACCCATTTATTTCGCAAAAAAGTAAAAGAAGTAAAGTTCGTAATACGCATAACAGAAAAAGGTATTTCAAAAATAACCATAACAACAAAAAACAAATCAACAGAAGCACTTAATACAACCAATTTACAGATCACAACGTCTGATAAACCTGTATGAAAAAAATATTGTACCCCATATACATGATGTTGCTGATAGCAATTGCGGTGTCGTGTAAAAAAGAAGACAAACCTGCACCAATAGCGGATTTTCGTTTTAAAGTTAAAAATAACTGTGTTCCAACAGAGGTGGAGTTTAAGAATCAATCTTTAAATGCTTCCGTGTTCAGATGGAATTTTGGAGATGGTACCCCCATAAAATATGAAGCAAATCCAACTCATATTTTTGACCATGCAGGTATTGATACCGTAGAGCTTACTGTTTATGGAAATGGAGGCATGAATATTTTGAAAATCCCAGTTCCAATAAAAGATTTAGTGGCTGAATTTTATTCTAATATACAATCAACCTGCAACGGACAACAAATAAACTTTTTCGATTATACATTGAATACGCCTACTTCATGGAGTTGGGATTTTGGAGACGGAACAACATCAACAAATCAAAATCCGGTACATACATACAACGCATCTGGAACATATAACGTGTCTTTAAGTGTGGGTAATGAAACTTGTAGGAATACAAAAACAAAAAACACATATATTACGATAGGTTCATTTCCATTTGTTAATTTTTCAGCCAATACAACCTCTATAAATGCAGGGAATAGTGTTAATTTCACAGATCTTTCGCAAAATGCTACTAATTGGAATTGGATTTTCCCCGGTGGGAATCCCCCTAATTCAACCCAGCAGAATCCTCAAGGCATTATTTATTCGACTCCCGGAACATACAATGTATCCCTGACAATTACCAATCAATGTTCTGCAAGCAGTATTACAAATTCCGGATATATTCAAGTAAATGCTGCCGGATCTGCGCCAATTGCTGAATTTATTGCAAATCCGATACAAATACAAGTTGGACAATCAGTTAATTTTGCCGATCAGTCTGCAAATTTTCCAACCTCATGGAACTGGACTTTTAATGGAGGGAATCCTAATAGCTCGACTTTACAAAACCCAACATATATTATATATAATACTATTGGTAATTATGATGTTACATTAAATGCCACAAATGCAAATGGGACAACTACAAAAACAAAAACAGCATATATAAATGTTCATTCAGCAATTACAAAAGCATATATAACAAAAATTACTGTTAATCAAAT
>JAVHQG010000033.1:0-2649 GCA_036171035.1 Bacteroidales bacterium | reverse complement strand
ATGTTCATTCAGCAATTACAAAAGCATATATAACAAAAATTACTGTTAATCAAATACCATTTCCGCCTCCTCCACAACCTCAGTTTGTAAATGTATTTTACCACATTACCGATACACTTCAGCCAGCTACTGTTTTGAAAAATGGGGAACCTCAAATTATGATTGGGACTACTATTGCATCACTCCCTGCATGGACTCTTATGCCTCAATTTCAGATTCCTTCATTTAATTTGGCATATCGAGTTGATTTAGTTGATAGAAGACAAATGACACAATATAATCTAATAGGTTTTGTTCGATTCAAATTACAAAATTACACATCAGGCATGAATGCTTATCCACCAAGCATAACACTTTCACAAGGAAGTGTTTCAATTACTTTAGATCTATTGTGGCAATGAGTGCAAATAACAAATCAAATATAAAATTGTTACTTCTCATATTTTTAAGTTTCATTATCGGAAACCTTGAGACACAAGCACAAGACACTATCAATTTTAAAACGGTCAATGATAAAACTTTTGAATATTACGTGGCACAAAATTGGGATAGCTTGATTATTATAGGGAATTTAGGGTTACATAACAGCATTGACTACTCTTATCTGCGCTCCAGGCTAGGTGTGGCATATTTTCAAAAGCAGAATTACGTTAAAGCCATAGAACATTTTCAAAAAGCCATACAATTGAGTGGTGATGATGCATTTCTAATTGAATATTTATATTACTGTTATCTTAGCACAGGCAGAAGAAGCGATGCAAATTATTTGACAAAAACATATCCCGATATTTTTAAAGATAAAGTAAATCCGTTATTTATTGATGAAGTATATATAGATGCAGGCATCACACAATCGCCTGATGTTTTAAAAAAAATACCTGAAAATGCCGACACACTTACGCAATGGACAGAATCAGGAATGACCAATAGGATCAATTATGGCGGAGCAGGGATAAAATGTGTTGCAGGAAAAAATTTAATGATTACAAGTTATTATGGTTATTTGAATATTGAAAATACAAAAAAAATTCGGATTGGATCAGATTCCCTTACAGATAATTACAAGCTCTATCAAAATCAGTTTTATATAAATTTTTCTCGTCGAATCGGCAATGGAGCATTATTTATTCCGGCGTTTCATTTTCTGCTTGTAGATTTTGCAACCGTTGCATCATCATATGATGAAAATCTTGAGAAAGTGATGCTTTCACGAAAAACAATTTCAATACAAAACATGGCAATTTCTCTTGCCTTTGATAAGAAGTTTTCATATTTTGGGATAAATATTTTTAGTTCGTTTTCAAATCTGAACAAGTCAACACAAAAACAAGCAGGAGCAACATTTTCAGCATTTCCATCAGGTAATTTGAACCTGTATTCGCTATCAACGATCACCTTACACAATGAAAAAA
This sequence comes from Bacteroidales bacterium, assembly GCA_036171035.1. GTDB lineage: Bacteria > Bacteroidota > Bacteroidia > Bacteroidales > GWF2-35-48 > GWF2-35-48. Next base: position 1,237 of record JAVHQG010000033.1, on the reverse strand, counting down.
GTGTTAACAATTTTGTTATTGAAGAAAAAGCCGGATGTAAAGTTTTCAATTATCTTTGGGTCGATGGATTTGTTTCAATGGGGGAGATGAAAAATTATGTAGAGCAAAATGCTTTTGTGGTTTTTAACATGAACGAGGCTATTAATTTCAGATATGGAGGGTCATTAATAATCCCAATAAAAAATTTAAAAATCACATTAAAATATCAATATAATGATTTGCTTTCAAATTATTCGTACTATCAAAAAGATGTAAAAACTGGAGAACTAAAAAATAACAGTCAACAATTTTTAATTAGCTTGACTTGGAAAATTTCAGGAAAAGCCTTTAGAAATAAAGAGACTAAAGTTAATGATTAATCATCTGAATCAGATAATTTAGAAACAAAATAATAACATAAAATTTAAGGAGGGATAACAATGAATAAAATTAAATTTATCAATGCGTTGATTTTAAGTTTGATAGTTTCAATATCAGCAATGGCACAAGATGCAAAGGTTACCACACCTTTCAAAGACAGCTATGCGTTTGAGAAAAAAGGCGAGTATAACAAGGCTATTGAAGAAGTAAAAAAGGTGCTTACAGAAAAGAATTATGAGTATGAAGTGAACCTTCGTTTGGGCTGGCTATATTACGCATCAGGCAGGTTTACCGATGCAGTTGCTTATTACACAAAAGCTACCGATGCCATGCCAATGGCGGTAGAGCCGAGAATGGCACTTGTAGCACCTGCAGCACAATTAGGGAACTGGGAACAAGTAAAAGCACAGTATGTAAAAGTTTTGGAAATTGACCCCAATAATTCAACAGCAAACTACAGATTAGGACTCATTTATTACGGGAAAAAAGATTATGATAAAGCTTATAAATGTTTTGAAAAAGTTGTTAATTTATATCCATTTAGTTATGATGGCTTGCTAATGTTTGCATGGGTTAATTACTTCAAGGGAAAAACCGGAAATGCAAAAATACTTTTCAATAAAGTATTAATGCTATCACCCGGAGATGCCTCTGCAATAGAAGGAATAGGGTTGATTAAATAGTGTCTGTCCATAATGTCCGATTTTTTCGTTACTCTCGTTTTTCGAGTCAGTCATTTACATCAGTAAACTCCTGACTTTCAAAACTACGAAAGCCTTAAACTCGAACATTATGAATCAGACACTGACATTATGGACGAACACTAAATAGTGTCTGTCCATAATGTCCGATTTTTTCGTTAAACAACCCACAAGCT
>JAVHQG010000032.1:0-6227 GCA_036171035.1 Bacteroidales bacterium | reverse complement strand
AATTAAATCCCTTCGGGATTAATATAAAAATGAAGTGAGAAATGTTAGTTAAATAAATTTTCGTATGAAAAAATATTTTTTAATTGTTTTTTTTGCTGTTCCCATAATTTGCTTTTCGCAAAAAGATAAAAAACAAAAAACATACACTGAATTTGGAACATGCTGGGATTCAAGGGAAACTGTTCACACAATTGAATCGTGCAATGGTATGATTATTAAAATATCTGATCAACTATGGGCAGTTCAACCAGATAACAGCAATTCAAGATATGGGCTATGCGAAATTCCTGAAAAATTAAAAAGTGATAAACTGAAAATTATTTTTAGCGGTGAGGTTAAAAAGATAGCACCTAACGAACGAATGGCTGCAACTCCCTGCAAGATGAAATCAATAACAATCATAGAGTAAAATCATCAAGATATGGTTTATGCTTAATAGCATTAGCGAAATTAGTGAAGAATTTACAAGAAGTTTTTATTAAATTGCAAAAAATTAATAATACAAAATAATGGCTACTAATAAAAACATGATTACCACCGGATTGGAAATTCCCGGATATAGAATCATCGCTATTATAGGTGTGGTACGTGGTATAACTGTACGATCAAGGAGCCTGTTTGGCAATATTGCAGGGGGACTCCAAACATTGTTAGGCGGAAATATTTCCATTTATCAGGAATTATGTGAAAAAACACGCCTCGAAGCTTTTGATTTGTTGCTAAAACATGCTGACGATATGGGTGCAGACGCTGTTATTAGTATGCGATACGACGCAAATGAAGTGATTTCGGGTGTAACAGAAGTTTTAGCTTATGGAACAGCCGTGAAAGTTGAAAAATTATAAATACAAAAACATATGAGTATAAAAGGAACAAAAACAGAACAAAATCTGCTTAAAGCATTTGCAGGTGAATCACAAGCACGAAATCGTTACACTTTTTTTGCCAAACAAGCAAAGAAGGATGGATACGAGCAAATATCTGCAATTTTTCTTGAAACTGCTGAACAAGAGATGTCTCATGCAAAAAGATTCTTTAGTTTTCTTGAAGGTGGTGATGTTGAAATCACAGCCATGTATCCGGCAGGAAAAATAGGCACAACAGCAGAAAACCTGAAAGCATCTGCCATGGGCGAAAACGAAGAATGGACAAAATTATATCCTGAATTTGCGGAAATTGCAATGCAAGAGGGATTCAAGGATGTTGCATCGGCGTTTAAAATCATTGCAAAAGTTGAGGCTAGACACGAAGAGCGTTATCTGAAACTTTTAAAAAACATCGTAGAAGACAAAGTGTTTAAAAAAGATACAAAAGTTAAGTGGAAATGTAGAAAATGTGGCTATATTCATGAAGGTGAAAAAGCCCTGGAAAACTGTCCTGCTTGCTTGCATCCAAAAGCATACTTTGAAGTAATGGATGATAATTACTAGTTGTGAGGTCATAAAGTTAAAAGTTTATAAAGGTCTGACACGAAGGGCTGTTACCAATGACCAATAGCTGCTTGTCCTGTTACCTGATACTAAATACCTGATACCATTTTCATATGAAAGCACTAAAAATTAAAGAAAATATCTATTGGGTTGGTGCAATAGATTGGAATTTGAGAAATTTCCATGGATACCTTACGCAGCGTGGATCATCATACAATGCGTATCTGATTATTGACGAAAAAATCACACTTGTTGATACCGTAAAACCATGGCTGGCTGGTGAAATGATTGAGCGAATTTCAAGTGTTGTCGATCCCTCAAAAATAGACATCATTGTTTCAAATCATGTGGAAATGGATCATTCAGGTGCATTGCCCGAAATTCTTAAAATCGCAACAAATGCTAAAGTTGTGGCATCTCCAAAAGGTGTTGAAGGGCTCAAAATACATTATAAAAACAATCATTGGGATTTCAAAGCTGTAAATTCAGGAGACAAAATTGAGCTTGGGAAATATACACTCTCTTTCGTGCTTACACCTATGGTTCATTGGCCTGACAACATGCTCGCCTATCTCCCCGAAGAAGGTATCTTATTCTCAAACGATGCATTTGGTCAGCATTTGGCTTGTTCTGAAATGTCTGATGAGCTTTATCCTATTGATATTATTATGGCGGAAGCTAGAAAATATTATGCAAACATTGTGCTTCCATATAGTTCACAGGTTCGTAAAGCACTTGATGATATTAAAAATTTGGATATTCGCATTGTCGCACCCAGTCATGGAGTTGTTTGGACAAAACATGTCCCTGAAATAATAGATGAGTATAAGAAATGGTCATCAAATACAATAAGCAAAAAGGCACTTATTATATATGACACCATGTGGGGATCAACAGAAAAAATTGCAAAAGCTATTTACGAGGTTTTTGAAGAAAAAAACTATAGGGCTGATTTGTTGAACTTACAGGTAAATCACATTTCAGATATTATGGAAAAGCTTATTGATGCTGAATATATCTGCATTGGTTCGCCTACACTCAATAAAAACATTATGCCATCGGTTGCTGCCTTTCTTACGTATATGGTTGGATTGTCTCCACGCAGCAGAAAAGCTATTGTATTTGGCTCATATGGCTGGGCAACACAAAATATTAAACAACTTGAAGAGTTCGTTGCCAAAGCCGATATGGAACTTATTGATAGCATTAAGGTAAATTATATCCCCGACGAATCTCAACTAGTTGCCATTAAAGAAAATTTACGAAACAAATTAGCGAAATCATTAGAAAGTTAAAAACACACAGGACCCAAATAAAATTTTACAAACTTTTAGCACAATAACATTGTTCTGAACTTGTGCAACTTTTTCCCACCTGGTGAAGTCTTGCTAAAAAAGAAAAATTTGAGATGTTGTTAAATGATTATTTTATTTCAATTTTTTCTTTATATTTGCATTTATAAAAATTTTAATGTCTAATTAAATTTAAACAAAAATGAAAAAAATTTTACTCATGATTTTGGCAGTTAGCGTCATAGGTGTCGCATTTGCCCAGAAGAAGAACAAAATTAATTATGCAATTAAGGATTTTAACAAAACAGCGATCCTTAAAAATCAGAAATTGATTGAAAAGATTAATGTCCCTTTTTTACCATTAAAACCTGTTAGTTCAATTGCTTCAACACACAAAGCATTAACATCAATCGCTATTGCAACATCCGGAAACATTTACGGGAATGTGGATGATGGTGTTAAATGGCTGTCTTATGATCCTGATTTGAATATGATTTCTTTCTCTCACAGATTAGGTGGTCCATGGGGAGGAACAAGTGGTCAATTGCGTGTAAAATATTCTAGCGACTTTTTTGCAACAAAAGACTCTGTACAGTTTGTTCAAACTGGTGCCGGCTTATGCAGATACCCTAGTAACATAATTTATAATCCGACAGGAAATACTGATCCATTAAATGCAGTTTCAATCGTTGTCGGTCCTTCCACAGATGGTTCAGGTTGGGTTAATAACTATTTTGGAAGCCAAAATTTAGGCGGTGCTAATTTTAATATGCAGCTTGTGCCAATTTCTGCTGACTCTACATTTTTCTTAACCGATGGTTTCTCAGGTGGCAGCGGAAAATACTATGCACTTGCCGGAGCACAATCAACCGTTGCTGCTGATGCTTCAAAAACTAATTATTTTAAAACATTTAATGGTACATACAATACTTCAACAAGCATGTTGGACTGGGTGTATAACTACATTAATATTCAATTCAGAATGAGAACTTTCTCTAATACCACTGCAACTTATAATGCTGATAATAATATTGTTTTTGCTGATGATGGCATGCATGGATATGTTTATACGATTGGAAAAGACTCAACAGACAACCCAATTCTTGGTGCTATGCCAATTGTTTGGGAAACCAAAGACGGTGGTGCAACATGGGTAAAAGATTTATATCAATATTTTGATAAAATCCCTACTTTTCAAGATTATCTTATGCCAACAATGGCAACAAGAGCTCTCGACCCAAGTTTATGGGAATATAGACCAAACATATCTGCCGGTTCATCTGTTGATGAAAACAATACTCCTGCCACAGTTGATATTAATGGCGATTTGCACATTGTCGCATTAGTTGATGGTCTGTCTTCATACCATCCAGATTCTTTAGGTTATGGTTACTTAAATACTCCGCTATTACTTTTTGATTTAAAGAGGTCTTCTGCTAACGGATGTTGGTCAGCTGTTTTAGTTGATACATTAGAAACTCAAGTTGTTGATGCAGCTAATGGTGGATTTGGAACTGGTCCTGATGCTGTAGGGTGGGGTCACTGGTACAGAATCAGTAAAACTGCAGATGGTTCAAAAATTTTTGTAACGTGGACTGATACTGATCCCACTATTGACACAACCAATATTATGCCTGAAGTTTTTGGTAGAGGTTTTGATGTTGTAAATAATCTATCAACTCTCACGGCATCATTTGCCACAGGTGATGGAACTTCATTTTATATGCAAGCAGCAAATAAGGTAGCTAAAGTTGGTAGCACATACAAAATTCCTGTTACCTATTTGAATATCTATGAATCGGGTCCAAATCCTTTGTCGGCACAAAAGCATTACTATATGGACGGTGTTCAGTTTGATGATGCTGATTTTACAGAACCAATCGTATTTAATTGTCCGGATGTAAATGTTCGTAATATTGCACAGGCAACAGAAAAAGTTTCAGAAGTTTATCCTAATCCCGTAAATGGCGTTGCTAATCTTTCTGTTATAACAAAGGAAAATACAAATATTCAAGTTGCTGTTGTAAATGTTCTTGGACAAACAGTTTATCAGAATGCAAAAAGCAATGCAGTTGCCGGTACGCATTCATTTTCTTTTGATACGAAAAACTGGAGCAATGGTGTATATTTCTACACTGTTACTATCGGCAACGAGAAAATCACAAAGAAGTTAATAGTTGAATAATTATTTTCTTGATACATTTAAAAAGGCTGTCCCCAAAAGACAGCCTTTTTTATTTCGCATGAAGAATATTTTATATTTGCAGTAGTAAATATCGTGTTTTAAGCATGGCTAAAAGTAAAAAAAATAAGATTCAGGAAGTACATCAGCCAAATAGTGCGACTAAAAACGAGCCTTATCAAACATATTTTTTAAATCATAAATATATTTTATCAGGTGTACTCCTGATTACATTTATAATATATATCAGGGCTTTCTCAAATAATTTTGTACTGAACTGGGATGATGAAAATTTTATCCTGAAAAACACTGGCATTCAGGAACTTTCTTTTAACACTTTGCAACATGTTTTTACTTCTTTTTTTAGGGGAAATTACTTCCCTCTGACTGCTTTTTGCTATGCACTTGAATATCATTTTTTTGGAATATTCCCAAAAGCATATCATGTTGTAAATGTGCTGGTTCACCTGACTAGTATATATTTTCTTTTCCATCTTATTAAAAGGCTTACAAAACGGGTTGAAGCTGCGGCAATTGTTGCATTGCTTTTTGGAATTCATCCAATGCAAGTAGAAAGTGTTGCATGGATTGCCGAACTTAAAAATGTACTGTACGGATTATTTTTTATCCTTGCACTTCTACAATATTTGAAATTTATTGAGAGCAATAAATCATATAAATATTTAATTCTTTCATTTATTTTTTTTATTCTGTCGTGTTTTTCAAAAGCCGCAGCAACACCACTTCCGGTAATATTTATTATTGTTGATCTGTACTTAAAACGAAAAATTACACGTAATACTATATTAGAAAAAATACCATTTTTTATTATCTCAATAATTATCGGCATTGTAGCGATAAAGGCGCAAAGCGAAGCCCATGCCCTGCAAAATCTATCAGTTGAATTTTCTTTTTCAGACAGAATTTTTCTTACAACATATCAGGTAATGGTTTACATTTTAAAATTAATTATTCCAATAAATTTATGCACCTTCTATTACTATCCTATTTCAAATGCACTAAGCTGGGAGTATTTCATTTCCCCCATTTTTTTAATACTTATTATTTTCGGGATATATAAAGCTAAATCGTTTAGACGGGAATTAATTTTTGGATTTTTATTTTTTATTATCAGCATCTCGGTAATGTTACAACTGATTCCATTTGGTGGTGCCATTGTGGCTGAAAGATATGTATATATCCCTTATATCGGATTATTTCTGCTTATCGGATTATTTTATTGTTATGTATCAGATAACCTGTATCCCCATGCATCAAAAATCAAAAAACCATTAATTTATTGCCTTATCAGTTTTGGTTTCA